>RFMS01000048.1 GCA_009927575.1 Actinomycetota bacterium | reverse complement strand
CCCCGTGAAATATCTTTTCAGCAAAAAAAGATATGGTGAAAATTGTTGCCATAAATATGGCGGGGGTCAAGCGTGGCTACGGGTGATTTTCCCGCTCAAGTAGCGGAATCCAGAGTGAATCAGTCGAAGGAAACTCCCCTTCCGTATGAATTCGGTTGGAGAGATAGATAAAGCCAGTCCCGTTTTTCGTGAACGCCATCGCTACACCAGGAAATCCCGTGTGACCAAAATAAGTCTGACCGCTGATTTCCCACGTACGAAATCCCAATGCTTGCATCGGATCGAGACTCAACGTCAAAAATTGGTTGATCACTCGCTCTGAAAAATAACCTTCGCCACGCATACTTGAAATTATTTCCTGCAAGTACGCTGCTAAATCAGAAGCGCTAGAAAAAAGTCCAGCATGTCCAGCTACTCCATTAAATCCATGAAATGAGTTTCCATCATTGACTTCACCAACAAGTACGTTGGTACGCCATTTATTGAATTCTGTTGCGCGTTCAATAACAGGATATGGAGATCCAGTTTCCACCATTCGCTTTTCAATTACATCTCCCAAAGATGTCGCTGCCACATTTCTGCTATCGAATGGTTTTTTGAATTGCGTTGCTGTTAGAGCAAGCGGCATAGCAATTAGTTCGCTAAATACTTTTTCTAAAGTTGTTTGTGATACTTTCTCAATAAGAAGTCCTAAGGTAATAAATCCTAAATCTGAATAATGTCTACCGCTTCGAGGGGCATACTTGAGTGAATCCATCGCAATCAATTGATGGATATGTTCGGGTGTATCTGCGGATATGTAGAGTGGTCGCCATTCGTTAAGTCCGCTTTGATGCTCCAAGAGATCTTTGATTGTGATTGCTGACTTCTCTTTTGAATTCCAGTTTGGTAGAAACTTTGAAATTGGATCAAAAAGCTTTACATCTTTATTCTCTACATATTTCATGAGTATTGAAGTTGTACAGAGTATTTTTGTTATAGAACCAAGATCAAAGTTTGTATCCGGCGTCATGTCTAATTCAGCACCAATAAATTGGCGGTAACCGGATGCTGTTATTTCAACAGAGTCCGAGGTGACATAAGCCAAAACATGATTAGGCATATCGCAACTCTCCATTCACGTAGGAAAATTTCGAATCCGTAAACCACCAAGCGGCATCTAAATCATGGGTATAAAAGGGCGAAATCGCTGCTGCCAAAAGCCCTGCCACATATATTCCTTGATTGCCCTCCATCATGCTTCCAATCGACACTTGTAGCCCATTTTCTATCGCGTATCGAGACATTGCAAGCGCATTGCTATAGCCACCAGATTTCATCAATTTGATGTTGACGTAGTCACACGCGCGATATTCCAACAATGTGGAAATGTCATTCATTGAGAAGCACGATTCGTCAGCCATTATCGAGGTTTTAGAATTCTTTTTAATTTCAGCCAACCCCGCAAAATCGTAACGATCTATGGGCTGTTCTAAATAGTCAATCAGTATTCCTTTATCATCTAACTTTTCTAGGAAACGTATGCTGTATGGAACATCCCACGCTTGATTAGGATCTATACGTAGAGATGCATCGGGCTGTAATTCTTTAATTCGTATTAGCTGAGAAAGATTCCTTTCTAAGGAATCGTCTTTTAATTTTATTTTGAAAGTCTTGAAATGTGATCGCTCCGTGACAATTTTCTCTAAATCATTTATCTCGCAGATGGGAATCGTGACATCTGTAGAAATGAAATTTTGACTGATACCAAGATATTGCTGAATATTTTGGTTATGTGATTTTGCCTGATAATCAAGCAGAGCTAAATCAATAGCTGCAATAGTACTTGGATGATATCCCCCGGTTCTCGAAAGCGAAGAAATCTCGTCTACCGATAATTCTTTACCTATAAGAAGCATTGATAAAGAGTGAAGCTCTCGATCTATTTCAATTGCAGAATCTCCCACAATCGCAGGAGTTGCGACTGCTTCGCCAATCCCATTAATGCCATCGTGATCAACTATGGCAAATGTTGATACCGGATATTCATAGACTGAGCGAAGAGATGTAACAAAAGGACTGGTGAGTGTGACTGTGTATGTTCCAATTGTCGTTGCGCGAATTTTCATCTCGTCGCTGAGGGTAGTATTGCCAACATGCAGTTCAAAGTGGCATCGCTCGATGATTTAGCCGTTATTTCTCGCATATTTCATAGCTGCTGGCATATCTCCTATAAAGACCTTCTTAAAGAAAAAGTACGAGCAGATATGACTCTTGAGGCTGCTGCTGATTTATGGCGGCCCTCACTTACAGAACCACAAGGGCGTGAAACAGTGCTCGGGATATTCAACGACATGCCTGTATCAGTTTTTCGTATCGGACCAGATAAAGATATTGCTGGACGAGGCCACCTTTTTTCAATTTATGTCTCCCCTGATTTTGCCGGCAAAGGGCTCGGAAGTGAAACTCTTAACGAAGCTATTAAACGTTTAACAGTGAAGGGATTTAATGAAATTTCGCTCTGGGTCTTTGAAGATAATCAGCGTGCAAATGGTATGTACTCAAAATTCGGCTTTAAACCAACGGGACAAACGAGGATTGATAATCGCTGGCAAGAAAATGAAATTGAGCTAATTAAAACTCAACCCTAATTCTTCATCACCAACTTCTTTGGAAAATTTGACACTGGCTGTGGAAGTGAAAGTGGTTTTGCACCTGGTGTAAATGAACCGAGAATCTCCGCACTTGATGCGCCAGTGCACGAAGGAATTGCGCCAGCCAATCCGTGAGCCGAGAGAAATCCAATAAGTGCAAACATCAAACCTTCTTTTGCACGGGGATCTACACCTAGAGCGCTCATAAGTTTTACAGAACAATGCGTTAATCGTGACGTTAATCGATTCATCATAAATGAATTGTGCGTACCGCCACCAGCAACATATAACGTTGTTAATCTGTGAGCTTCCACGTCGCGAGCTACGGTTTCAACTGTCAATTCAAGTAGCGTTGCTAAAACATCTTTAATGTTCCAAGTTGACACTTCACCGAAATGTTCAGTGATGTAAGGAAGATGGAAAATCTCTTTTCCAGTGGATTTTGGCCACGGTAGCGAGTAATAGGGGTGTGCCAACATCTGGTTCAGAATTGAGTTATTCACACTTCCTTGTGATGCCAATTCACCATTCTTATCGAATTTTTCGGAGCCTTTTGTGAAGGCCATAATCGCAGCATCAAGCAAGCCATTAGCTGGTCCAATGTCATATGCAAGTGGTGCCATATTTCTGCTCGCAACCGTTATGTTCGAAATCCCACCAAGATTTAATGCACCTTGCGGAGTTTCACTATCACCAAACATCAGTTGATCTAAAACGCTCACGAGTGGTGCACCGTGACCACCTGCAGCAACGTCTCGCGAACGAACATTAGAAAGTACAGCAACTCCAGTTTTCTGGGCAATCCATGTTGGTTCACCTAATTGCAATGTTCCTTTTGCTTTATTGTCGTTGCCAATCCAGTGAAAAAGAGTTTGACCATGCGAAACAATTAGGTCAGCAGAGAAATTAAATTTTTTGTTGATTGAATCTGCAGCTCGTGCAAACTCTTGGCCGATTTTAGTATCAAGAACACATACTTGTTCCATTGTTGTTGCGCGCGGTGGCATTGCTTCTGCAATCAATGAATGCACTTCTTGTGCATAAGGAAAACTTTCAAAGCCCACAACTTCCGCGGTGATAATTCCTGCATTTAAAGTAAATTCACAACATGCAGCATCTATGCCGTCATATGACGTTCCCGAAATCATTCCTATGACTTTCATATAACCTCCGGACAGGCGACTGAGTGACTGTTAGATAATTTCATTAAGTCTGGAATCCGCTGACTACAAATTGGTTGAGAAATTGGGCAACGTAAATGAAATGCACATCCCGTTGGCATATTGGCAGGATCAGGAACTTCACCAGTAAGAGGTTTAGCAATATTTCCTCGTCCAATCACTGTGTGATCAGGCATAGCTTCTATAAGTGCTCGCGTATATGGGTGCTTTGGATTCTCTAAAACTTCTTGCCACGTTCCATACTCGACAATTTTTCCAAGATACATCACTGCGATGAGGTCGCTAATATGACGAATCATGGATAGGTCATGGCTAATAAAGAGGTACGTGAGGCCGAATTTCTCGCGTAAATCTACGAGTAAATTCATAACATCGGCTCGTACCGAAACATCGAGCGCTGAAACTGGTTCATCGAGTACAAGGAGATCGGGTTCGGCCGCTAGCGCTCTAGCCACACTTACGCGCTGTCGTTGACCACCAGAAAGTTGATGTGGGTAACGATGTTGAAGATCAGGTGCAATTCCAACAACAGTAAGTAATTCTTCTACTCTGGCTGAAATTTCGTTATCTGGTCGAAGTTTATGAACTCGAATGACCTCAGCGATGCACTCACCAATTCGTTGTCGCGGATTAAGTGATGAGTATGGATCTTGGAATACAAGTTGAGTTTTTGACAAGCGAGTGCGGAATGCATCGTGAGATTTATCTGCAATCTCCTGACCTCGCCATAAAATCGAGCCTTCAGTAGGTTTTTCTAATCCCACTATTAATCGCGCAAGAGTAGATTTTCCACAACCACTCTCTCCAACTATGCCTAAAGTTTTCCCTTCGGGAAGGGAAAGTGAAATTCCGTTTAACGCATTAATCTCTGTTCCGGTTGCGCGAATCTTGTAACGTTTCGTTGCTCCTGCTAAATCTAATGACATCTCTTATGCACCAACTCGATTAAAACATGCCGACGAAGTTCCGCCAGCGTTCGCTAACTCTGGCTTTGTATATTTACACTGCTCGATGGCGCGAGAACATCGTGGTGCAAATGCACATGAGTCTCCGACCAGCCAAGGTTTTGGGGGAACTCCTGGAATAGAGGCAAGACGAGTTCGATTCTTATCTGATGCTTTTGGCAGAGAAGCTAAAAGGCCCGCGGTGTATGGATGTTGTGGAGCATTAAATATTCTTTCCACCGATCCAATCTCAACAATTCGCCCTGCATACATCACAATAACTTTGTCTACGAGATTCGCAACAACGCCAAGGTCATGAGTAATCCACAACATCGACATATTGCGTTTTCTCCGTTCTTCGAGAACTACGCCAAAATTTGCTGTTGAATCGTCACATCGAGCGCAGTAGTAGGTTCATCTGCAATAAGCAGCTCCGGCGAGAGGATAAGCGCCATTGCAATCATTACACGCTGGCGCATACCGCCAGAAAATTCGTGTGGGTATGAGTGAAATGCTCGTTCTGGGTCAGGAATTCCAACTTCTTTAAAAGCATCAAAAATCATCTGATTGATATCAGAGTTATTTGATTGATGAGAGTCAATCACTTCTCTGAGTTGATCACCTAATTTCATCACAGGATTAAGCGCTGTCATTGGATCTTGATAAATCATCGAGATTTCTCTTCCGCGTATAGATCGCAATGTTTCACTATCGCAGGTAACTAAATCCTTACCATTGTATAAAATCGACCCAGAACTAATTTGCACTCCTCGAGGCAGTAACCCCAGGATAGAAAGGGCAGAGAGAGTTTTTCCTGAACCACTTTCACCTACTACGCCTACCGCTTCTCCTTTTTCAATTTCAAATGAAACATTATTAACAAGCACTCGTGAGTCATACGCTGTCTCTACTGAAAGATTCTTGATTGATAATAAACTCATGAATTTCTCCGTGCTGGATCAAGTGAATCGCGAAGGCCATCGCCGACCAGATTGAGACCAACAACTGCGATAGTGATAAAAAGTGAAGGGAATGCGAGAGTCCACCAAGCAAAAGCTGCCAGCTTGCGCATCCGAGACCATTAAACCTAACGAAGCATTTGGTGGTTGAGTTCCTAAACCTAAAAAGCTCAATCCAGATTCAGTAAGAATCGCCCAAGAAAGTGAGAGCGCTATCTGCACAACAATTGGTGCAAGCACGTTAGGCAAAATGTGACTAACCAAAATTCTTGGCGATGAGAAACCGAGGATGCGAGCAGATTTCACATAATCCATCTCCTTGGTGCTTAATACTGGTCCACGCGCTACACGAATAAAGATAGGTGTATAAACAACAGCGATTGCTAGAGAGGTATCAATCCAGGAATTTCCAAGGCTATTTACTATCGCCAATGCCAATAAAATCGCAGGAAAAGCGAAGATAACGTCGCTCATTCGCACCACGACGCTGTCGAACCACCGACCAAAATACCCGCCAAGAATGCCCAGTGTTACACCGACTACGGTTGCAATCGCCACTGAAAATATGGAAACAATCATGGAACGTCTCATGCCATCCAGGCAGCGAGAAAATATGTCACGACCAAACTGGTCGGTTCCAAACCAATAATTACCCGATGGTCCTTTGAGCGTGTTCTCTATGTCTTGGAGTACTGGGTCATGCGGATAAAGTTTAAAAGCTGCGATAAGTGAGAGCAGAACCATAAGAAAAACTAATATCGCTCCGATAACTCCGCTTGTACTACGAAGGTAGTAGTGCAACCACGATTTCTCTTTGACTCGTGATGTCATTTAATTCTCGGATCTATCTGACGATAAATCAGGTCTGTTACGAGATTTATCGTGACGAAAAGTATTGCAAAAATCATCACGCTACTTTGTACCGTTGCATACTCTCGATGGTTAATAGCATCAAGAACCTGTCGTCCCATTCCAGGAAGCGCGAATATTTTCTCGACGATAACTGCACCACCAAGTAGATACCCAAATTGAATTCCCGTCATTGTCACAATTGGAATCAATGAATTACGTAAAACGTGTTTGAATTGAACGCGTCGCGCAGGAACGCCTTTGCCATGAGCAGTACGGACAAAGTCTTTATCGACGGTCTCAAGCAGGGCAGATCTTGTCGTTCGCATAACTGGCGCAGCAACTGCAATTCCTAGAACCAGAGCAGGAAACATCATCTGCTGAAAATTCATCCATGGGTTTCTCCATGGCGTCATGTACTCCAAGCCATTTGGAAAGTAATGAAATTTATTAGCCATCACTGCAACAATCGTTGTGCTCAAAACAAAACCTGGAATCGCGAGTGCAAGAAGTCCGAAGAGTTGGCCAGCAAAATCTCGGACACTGCCTGGTTTGCGAGCGCTAAACATGCCAACTGCAATGCCAATGATGACGCCTAAAACCGTACCCAAAATGGCTAATTCCGCGGTTACTGCTAAGGATGATTGCGTCAATTTTGCGACCGATAACCCAGTTGTAAACGAGAAACCCAAATCACCTTTGAGGAAAGAACCCATCCACGATGTGTATTGGCCAAATAGTGATTTATCAATGCCGTAATACTGTTTCAAAACATCTATCTGTTCTGGAGAGAGAACACCGGTATCTGTACCTAGAGTTCCAGTAATCGTATCGCCGGGTATAACTCTAAGAACTACGAAAACAAAGATCGAAATACCGAATAGCGTAAGCAGAACGCTTAGAAGTTTTGAAAAGAAAAAATTAGTTTTCATTGAGAAAGTGATGTGGTGTGTAACTTCTCAGCTACACACCACATCGATTATTCAATCGCTCCGATTAGCTAAGTTTCGCATCACGAAGTGGCAGGTATGAACCAGTCGCAAGCAGTGTGAAGTTGCGGAGGTTCTTTGAAGTAACTCGGTACTCATATGGTGTTGCCAACCATACCCAAACAGCATTGTCTTCGAGCTCTTTAGTAATCGCATCGTAAGCCTTGGTACGAACTGCCTTAAGGCCTGATGATTTACCAAGAAGGAAGTTTGCATCAAGTGTTGCTGATGAATATGTAGCAACCTTGTTCAAGTTACCTGTTGAGGTGAAATAACGTGTGTACATAGTATCTGGATCGATACGGCCACCGTTATTTGCCAATGTCGCAACGAAATCTGCCGCCAACCAACGTGGTACGTATGTTGCTTGATCTGTGATATCGAGTTCCATTGTGATATTTGCTTTTGCAAGCTGTGCTTTCAAATTCTGAGCCATTGCTTGTGAAGTTGCCCAACCATTTGAAGTAACAAGTACTTTAAAGGTAAGGCTGGTCTTGCCTGCAGCTGCGAGATAAGCCTTTGACTTAGCAAGATCAACTGTTGGGCATGGCCGTGCAGAGGTATCAGACTTGAATGCTGGGCTTGTGATTGGACCGCTAATTGCACCTTGTCCAAGAAGCGCAGTAGTTACGAACTCATTACGGTCAATTGCGCATTGAATTGCAAGGCGCACGTTGACGTCATTAAGTGGCGCAACTTTGGTATTGAACTGAAGTGCGTAGTACTGAAGCGCAGGAGTCTTAATTACGTTGAGATTCTTACCGACCTGCTTGATAATCAATGGATCAGTAATCGCAGCGAACTGAATTGTTCCTGCATTCAACGCAGCAAGGATTGATGCTTCATTTGGAATTACGCGGATAGTGATATTTGGAATGGTTGGAGCACCTTTCCAATATGAAGTATTTGCGGAAAGTTTTACCTGTTGGCCAGCTGTCCATGAAACGAACTTGTATGGACCAGTTCCATTTGGCTTATTTGTTCCGCCGACTTTGCCAGCTGCAATGTCATCAGATGAAAGCATCGCCACGTTTACGCCATCAAGTGCGGCCAAGATAGGTACGTTGGGAACAGAAAGCGTTAGTACTACCTGGCTTGGTGTTGGTGTCGCAATTGATGCGATTGTTGAAACGTTTGACCGTGCGACAGCTCCAGTTGCAGTATTAAGAATACGCTCAAGTGTTGCCTTCACATCTGCAGAGTCAAAAGCTGTTCCATCATGGAACTTAACACCGGAACGAAGTTTCAAGGTAAGAGTCTTGCCACCATTTGAGAAGACCCATGAAGAAGCAAGGCCAGGGTGAATGACGTTTCCTGAACCAACTTCAACAAGGCTTCCGTAAACCAATCCAAGATCGCGGATTGTTTCAAAGTTTGTTGATGTATGTGGATCGAGTTTGTCGATATCAAGAACGGTACCGATAGTTAGATCCGTTGCAGCTTTCGCTGGTTGTGCAATCATCAAACCGGCAACGAGGGCTGTTGCGAGTGCGCTGAATGCAATTTTCTTTGTGATTCTCACTAATGCTCCCTTCAAAGCAATGAGATGAATGGCCATCGAATCCCAGAGAGAGTTCGGCGACATGGCCAACCGTGAAAAATCATCGCTGTTACGCGATGAAAACGCAAGCGAGGTGGCGCGTGGCTTTTAGTTAAGTGCC
>RFMS01000078.1 GCA_009927575.1 Actinomycetota bacterium | reverse complement strand
AGAAGGTGTTGACATTATTGATGTTGGTGGGGAATCAACTCGACCAGGTGCTGAGCGAATCGATGAAGCGACCGAACGAGAACGAGTAATTCCCGTAATCCAAGAACTTGTAAAACTAGATGCAACCGTAAGCATCGATACCACGCGACATTCAATCGCCCGTGAAGCGATTAAATCAGGAGCTCGATATATCAATGATGTGAGTGGCGGGTTAGCGGATAAAGAGATGGCGAAAGTTGTCGCCGAGCACCCACATATTCAATATGTAGCGATGCATTGGCGCGGGCATTCAGATCAAATGCAGAACAAAGCCGTATATAAAGATGTAGTGCGAGAAGTGAAAGATGAGCTCCAGGATCGTATCGATACGCTCATCTCAGCGGGAGTAGATCCTGATCAGCTCATCGTTGATCCGGGAATTGGTTTTGCAAAATTAGCTGAACACAATTGGACGCTTTTAAAAAATATTGATCGCTTAGCCTTACTTGGCTTTCCATTACTGGTCGGCGCTTCACGAAAGCGATTTCTTGGCGAATTAAATGGCAGCAGTAATCCAGATGATCGAGAAGCGGCATCTATTGCTGTCACTGCCATGATGGCAAAGGCTGGAGTATGGGGAGTGCGAACACATTCAGTGAAACCGCATAAAGACGCAATAGCAACGGTTATGGAGTTGACTTCATGAACGACAAAATTTCTTTAACTGGCATAAGCGGGTTTGGTTATCACGGCGTTCTCGAGAGCGAACGAAAGAGCGGCCAAGAATTCTTGGTTGATGTAGTTCTCTATTGTGACTTGGGTGAAGCAGGAAAGAGCGATGATCTTTCAAAAACTATTAATTATGCAGATGTTGCTGCGTTGATACATAAAAGAATTATCGGTGAACCAGTGAATCTCCTTGAACGGCTTGCTCAACTGATTGCGGAAGATATCATTAATAATTTTGACATTAATGAAGTTGAAGTAACTGTTCATAAGCCTCAAGCACCAATCCCGTTACCTTTTACTGATGTATCAGTCTCAATAAAAAGAAAACGATAATGAAGGCAGTTATTGCTCTCGGAGCAAATTTGGGTAATCCACAAGAACAGATTCAAGATGCGATAGATCTGTTAAGCGAGAATTTCTTTGTTGTTTCGGTATCGCAATTACGTGAAACCGAACCGGTCGATGCGCCAGGTCAACCACATTACTTAAATGGAATTGCGATCATTGAGTCAGAGATACCACCACTAGATTTACTACGAAAACTTCTCGAAATTGAACTAGCGGGCGGACGTAAGCGTTCAGTAAAAAATGCGGCACGCACTATTGATCTTGATCTGATTGCGTATGGTGAGATTTTTGTTGATTCACCGGAACTTACGTTGCCACATCCCCGCGCTCATCAACGTAAGTTTGTATTAGAACCTTGGTTTGAAATAGAACCGAATGCCGTTCTCCCAGGTTACGGACCAGTAAGAGAACTTTTGAGAACGTTGGAATAGGTCGGTAGAATTCGCGGGCCCGGTACCACCAAGCAGGACTGGAGCCAGATATGAAAGTAATACGTGACGCTAAGGAACTTCCGCGCGCCTCGGATATTGCTTTTGTACCAACAATGGGCGCACTTCATGCCGGACACCAATCATTAATTCGCCGCGCACGACAATTAACTGAAAATGTTCTTGTAAGTGCGTATATCAATCCACTTCAATTTGAAAATAAGAGTGATTTAGCAAATTACCCAAAGACCCCACTCAATGATGAAGAATTAGCCAGTGAAGCGGGCGCAACATACCTTTGGTTCCCGAATGAAAATGACCTTTATCCAACAGGAATTTCTGAAATTAGCGCGGGAGAAATTGGTCAGAAGTTTGAAGGGGCATCTCGCACAGGACATTTCAACGGTGTAGTTACCGTTGTCAACGCGCTTTTTAGCGCGGTGCAACCTCGTTGGGCATTGTTTGGTGAGAAAGATTTGCAACAACTATTTCTCATAAAAAAAATGAGTGAAATGCTTCATCCCCATATCTCGATTGTTGCATGTGAAACAGTTCGTGACGTTGATGGCTTAGCGCTCTCATCACGCAATGTTCGATTAAACCCATCGGATCGAGAAGCGGCAGCAGTTATTTCACGAGCGCTGAAAAGCGCGCAAGGTGAAAGCGAACTCTCTACAAAACTTCAATCATTAAGAGAGATTTTGTCTTCTGAAAAACGTTTCGCGCTCGACTACGCAGAAATTGTTGATGGTGAAACATTTGAAATTGCCTCTGAAACAACCATTGATCAACGTGCAATTGTCGCCGGCTGGATTAATGGAGTTCGACTCATAGACACCATGTCGATGAACTCATCACGCGTTAATGTGTTGGTGTCACCATGAAACTACGTGCGCCACAACCTGGTTGGACTGCGAAAGCAGATGTCATTGTTATTGGTTCAGGAGTTGCTGGTTTAACAACTGCGCTACAAATACGAGCTCACGATTTATCAGTTTTATTGGTAACAAAATCATTGATTGACGCGGGTTCCACGAAGTGGGCGCAAGGTGGAATTGCGGCCGCGCTTGGACCAGGCGATTCACCAGAAGATCACGAGCGAGACACACTTGTGGCAGGTGCAGGTTTGTGTGATGACGAAGCGGTGCATGTACTCGTAACCGAAGGACCAGAAGCGGTAAGAAAACTTATTGCACGAGGCGCGAAATTTGATCGCTCTGAAACTGGTGAGATTGCATTGACGCGCGAAGGTGGACATTTACGAAATCGAATCCTTCATGCTGGCGGCGATGCAACTGGTGCGGAAGTTTCACGAGCGCTACTTACTGCAGTGAATGATGATCCAGGTATTGAAGTAGTTGAAAATGCATTAGTAATTGATGCATTGAAAAATAAAGATGGTGTTGTCTGTGGTGTGACGCTCCACGTAATTGGCGAAGGTTCTCGAGATGGCGTTGGTCGCGCAATCGCACGTGCTGTTGTTGTTGCCACTGGTGGACTCGGACAGGTTTATTCGCAAACAACCAATCCGTCCGTATCAACAGGCGATGGTGTAGCGCTCGCATTGCGTGCCGGTGCTGAAGTAGCGGATGTGGAATTTATTCAATTCCATCCGACCGTGTTATGGATTGGTGGATCTTCGCGCGGACAGCAACCACTAATAAGTGAAGCGGTGCGCGGAGAAGGTGCAATCTTGCGCAATCAAAAGGTGAAGCCTTCATGAAGCGCATTCATCCACTTGCTGATTTAGCACCACGAGATATCGTGGCAAAAGAGATTAGCCGCCAAATGTTGAATTCAGAGAGTAAGTATGTCTGGCTTGATGCGACCAATGTGAAAGATTTTGAAGAACGCTTTCCAACAATATTTGCATCATGCATGAAATATGGAATAGATCCTCGTAAAGATTACATTCCAGTTTCGCCCGCCTCGCATTACGCATCAGGTGGCGTTCGAGTAGATCTCAATGGACACAGCACCGTGAAAGGTCTCTATGTGTGCGGTGAAAGTGCATGCACAGGGGCGCATGGCGCAAATAGATTGGCTTCGAACTCACTACTAGAAGGTTTAGTTTTTGCAGCACGAATTGCAGAAGATATTGCAAATAATCTCGCAGAGTTTTCAGAGCCTTATGAATCTGGTGAGCCAACGATCTTGCTTGATCCAGTAATTCGTAATGCAATTCAGCAAGCCATGTCGCGTGGAGCGGAGTAGTGCGATCAAAAATTCTTGGAAGAAACTCTCACAACGTTGGAAAAGTTATCGCTCTTCACAAGTAATGATGCGTATATAGATTCTTGGGAGACGACAAATCTTTATTACTTAGCAAAAGCGATTGTTCTCTCAGCATTAGCACGCGAAGAGTCACGTGGTTCTCATTGGAGGGAAGATTTTCCTGAAACTAAACCTGAGTGGCTGAAACGAATTCATCAACGCATGAATCCAGACGGTACCTGGCGTTCGAGTTTCGAAACAGTGGGGGTGACCCGTGTTATCGCAACAGATTATTGATTCTGCAGTTTCTAACGCTCTGGAAGAAGATCTTGCAGGTGGGGAAGATGTCACGTCGGTAGCGACCATTTCTGCTAATCAGAGTTCGAGAGCAGAATTTCGAACACGAAAAGCAGGTGTTATTGCAGGAGTTCCGCTTGCCATTGCAACGCTAAAAAAATGTGGTGTGACGATATTCAGACCATCAATAGCGATGGTTGTCATGTCAAAGCCGGCGAAATTATTCTTCAAGTATCAGGAAATACTCGCTCCATACTTTTAGCAGAGCGAACTGCACTTAATTTTCTCTGTCATCTCAGTGGTATCGCAACTGTAACGGCGCAATGGGTCACAGCTATTACTGGAACTAAGGCCGTGATTCGGGATACGAGAAAGACAACGCCTGGATTACGCGTGCTTGAAAAATATGCAGTCCATATGGGTGGCGGAGCCAATCATCGAATGTCGTTAAGTGATGCTGCGTTGATTAAAGATAACCACATCGCTGCAGCAGGCGATATCGCACAAGCTTTTTCCGCAGTCACTTCACGTTATCCAAACCTCGAAGTGGAAGTTGAAGTGGATACATTGGAACAACTATCTGCTGCTTTGGCAGCGGGAGCGCGATTTATTCTGCTCGACAACATGACGCCAGATCAATGTCGTGAAGCAGTAAAGATGACAAACGGTCGGGCGAAATTAGAAGCATCAGGCGGTTTAACACTTGAGAGCGCTCGACGATATGCCGAAACAGGTGTTGATTATTTAGCAGTAGGAGCGCTAACTCATTCCGCTCCAATTCTCGATATTGGACTTGATTTTCTAGAAAGCTCGAAGGGATAGCAATGCTTCTTACAGTTGACGTAGGAAATACCAATACCGTTCTCGGACTCTTTGAAGGCGAACGACTTGTTCAGTCGTGGCGCGTAAAAACAGATCCACGAGATACCGCAGATGAACTGTGGTTGCTCTATCGATCACTGATTGACGGATTTGAACTTACGGGACTCGCAGTCTGTTCAACCGTCCCAGCAGTGCTCCGTGAATTGCGAACAATGATTACTAATTACTTATCCGATATTCCAACAACGATTATTGAACCAGGTGTAAAAACTGGCGTACCGCTATTAGTTGATAATCCAAAGGAGATTGGCGCAGATCGAATCGTCAATACTCTTGCTGCACATTCGTTATATGGAAAAAACGGCCCGTGCATTGTTGTTGACTTTGGCACATCAACAAATCTCGACGTCGTCTCACCAAAAGGTGAATTTCTCGGTGGCGCATTAGCAGCTGGTATTGAAATTTCGGTAGATGCATTAGCGCAACGAGCTGCGCAATTACGAAAAGTAGAGTTAGTTTTACCTCGCTCTGTAATTGGAAAGAACACGGTCGAAGCACTCCAATCCGGAACAATTTATGGTTTTGCGGGACAGGTTGATGGATTGGTCAATCGAATTATCGAAGTACTTGATGCTGATTACCCCGGCTCCGAAGAAATTTCAGTGATTGCGACTGGTGGACTTGCGCCATTAGTACTTGGTATTAGTGAAACTCTTGATTATCACGAACCTGACCTGACTTTGATTGGACTTCGACTCGTACACGAACGCAATCGCTAGACTTCGGGGACTATGACCGAGATCGAGGACGATTTACCGGAACAGATGCGTATTCGCCGTGAAAAGCGAGCAGCACTTCTGGCAAAAGGTGGCGATGCATATCCGGTTGCTGTACCTCGAACAGCAACGCTCGCCCAAATTCGCCAGCAACATAAAGATCTCCCAATCGATGTAAAAACTGGAACCATCGAAAGCGTAACTGGACGTGTAATTTTCAAACGAGACACTGGAAAACTCTGTTTTGCAAACCTTCGCGAAGGCGATGGCACAGAACTACAAGCAATGTTCTCGCTCGACAAAGTTGGTCAAGAAATTCTCGATTCGTGGAAATCTGAAGTTGATCTCGGCGATATCGTGAGCGTTACAGGTGAAGTCATTACATCCAAGCGCGGTGAGTTATCAATTCTCGCAAATAGTTATCAGATTGCTGCGAAGTCACTTCGACCACTTCCCGTAGAACATAAACCGCTCTCTGAAGAGACACGTGTTCGTATGCGATATGTTGACTTGATTGTCCGACCAGAAGCACGGACAAACGCGCGAATTAGACCCGCAGTGATGCGTGCACTGCGAGAATCATTTAATTCTCGAGAGTTTATTGAAGTTGAAACTCCGATGTTGCAAGTAATGCATGGCGGAGCGGCTGCTCGTCCATTTAAAACTCATTCGAACGCATACGATATGGAACTTTTTCTTCGTATCGCCCCGGAACTTTTCTTAAAGCGATGTGTTGTTGGCGGTCTTGAGCGAGTCTTTGAAATTAACAGAAACTTCCGTAACGAAGGTGCCGATTCCAGCCACTCACCTGAATTTGCGATGATTGAGTCGTATTGGTCCTATGGTGACTGGAACACCATGCAAACGTTAACTCGTGAACTTGTGCAAGAAGCTGCGATGGCTGTCTTTGGCTCGCATGTGGTGGTCCATCATGACGGTAGAGAGAGCGATTTAAGTGGGCAATGGCGAGAGGTTGATTTTTTCACTGCAATCTCTGAAGGCGTTGGCGAAGACATTACCGCCTTAACTTCGTATGAAGATTTAAAGAAGATTGCACACAAACTCGGAATCAAAATTGATCCGAAATGGATTACAGGCAAGCTGGCAGAAGAGATTTTTGAGCATATTTACAAAGGAAATCTCAACACCCCAACGTTCGTCAAAGGTTTCCCAGTTGATACCTCACCACTTGTTCGTGCGCACCGTGAAAAAGAAGGCGTCGCTGAGAAGTGGGATTTGTATATTGATGGATTCGAACTTGCAACTGGCTACTCCGAATTAGTTGATCCAGTGATTCAACGTGAGCGGTTAGTTGAGCAAGCAAAACTTGGAGCTAAAGGCGATCTTGAAGCGATGCAACTTGATGAAGATTTCTTACGCGCAATGGAATTCGGTATGCCACCAATGGGCGGAATGGGAATGGGCGTGGACAGATTACTTATGGCGCTCACAGGTTTAGGTATTCGTGAAACAATTCTCTTCCCATTAGTAAAACCTGAAGAAGCGTAACGATGAGCGTCATTCAAATTCGACCAGCACGAACAAGCGATGTTAAAGCGATCAGAGAAATTATTGATCAATATTCGTTGCAACGAAAACTACTCTCAAAAGAGACTGTAACTCTTTATGAGGATGTTCAGGAATTTGTAGTCGCAGTTGATGGCGAAAATGTTGTGGGATGTGGCGCGCTCCATGTGTTGTGGGAAGATTTAGCAGAAGTACGAACTGTTGCTGTTATTGAAAAGTTTCGTGGCCAAGGTGTTGGCCATCAAATTCTAGAAAATATTATGGATCGCGCACGAAAAGTTGGTGTCAAGAGATTGTTCTGTTTGACATTTGAAACAGGATTTTTTGGCAGACATGGTTTTACTGAAATTCATGGTGCGCCGGTTGATCCTGATGTGTATCAGCAATTACTCCGTTCTTATGATGAAGGTATCGCCGAATTTCTTGACCTTGAGAGCGTCAAGCCCAATACGCTCGGCAATACCCGCATGCTCAAAGTTCTGTAATTACCTCCAAAATTCGGGCATAAACCGCCAGATTTTGCGGTTAAACCAGCCAGATACCCCTAAATCCAGTGCTCGATATTCGCTTCGCACCCGTTGGGCAAGCGTTATAGGCTCAGGGTGAAGGTCAGAATCCAAAGGCTTAGAAAGCATTAGCAAGGAGTGGAAGAGATGTTCGAACGCTTTACCGATCGAGCTCGCCGGGTCGTTGTATTGGCCCAAGAAGAAGCGCGCATGCTCAATCACAATTACATCGGTACAGAGCACATCCTTCTTGGCCTCATCCACGAAGGTGAAGGCGTCGCCGCTAAAGGTTTAGAGTCGCTCGGAATTTCACTTGAAGCAGTTCGCTCACAAGTTGAAGAAATTATTGGACAAGGACAACAAGCGCCTTCTGGTCATATTCCATTTACACCTCGCGCAAAGAAAGTTCTTGAACTCTCACTTCGTGAAGCTCTACAACTTGGACACAATTACATTGGTACCGAACATATTCTTCTTGGTTTAATTCGTGAAGGTGAAGGCGTTGCCGCACAGGTACTCGTCAAACTCGGCGCAGATCTCAATCGAGTTCGTCAACAAGTTATTCAACTTCTCTCTGGTTACCAAGGAAAAGAAGCAGTTGCTGCTGGTGGTCCTGCAGAAGGTCAGCCATCTACATCGCTCGTTCTAGATCAATTTGGACGAAACCTCACACAAGCTGCTCGCGAAGGAAAACTTGATCCAGTTATTGGTCGCGAAAAAGAGATCGAACGAGTGATGCAAGTTCTCTCGCGACGTACAAAGAACAATCCAGTTCTTATTGGCGAACCTGGCGTTGGAAAGACTGCAGTAGTTGAAGGCCTTGCACAAGCAATTGTTAAAGGTGACATTCCAGAAACCTTGAAGGATAAGCAGTTGTATTCGCTAGATCTTGGCGCACTAGTCGCCGGAAGCCGTTA
>RFMS01000143.1 GCA_009927575.1 Actinomycetota bacterium | reverse complement strand
CAACCATAATTTCCAGTCATCATCATTGGTAGCGCATTAACGTGATGGCTCGAGTCTCGATTTTGGATTATCGATGCTGCAGTAATTTCACTCGCTATTGAAAAATCCTTAAGGTACTTATTGAGTGCAGTATCGAGTTTCTTTCCAACTCCGAAGGTAATGGAATCCAACTCGGCCCAGGCACATTGCGTGAAATCTCGACCAATAATCCCCACCCAAAGTTGATCTGTCGCGATACCTAAAGTTCGAAGGTGGCATGAGTAATGTGCAAGCTGATACGCATCTTCTTCAGAATGGCGCCCCACTTGGGATGAATCAGAACTTGGCGCAATAGTCTCGAGAGGAGAGAGATAAACCGTATTTGATTTGTTCTCTCCAAAAGCAGCATGACTTTTAATATCCACTGGAGCCCACGCTGGATTTCCAAGAGAATTTCTGCCAAGGCGCACTAGTACGTCAGGACGAGATACTCGAGTGTCATCGTGAGTTGAATTAGCAAGTTGAGGAATGAGATAACTTTCAGTGATATCACTGATGTTTGCACCGAAAATTAAATCGTAGTCTTCTGAGAGAAGTGTTTCGGCAGTCTCTTTCTGCCAGTCATGATCTGTTTGTTGGATATCGATTTCTTTGATTCGAAGATTGAGAGTACGTAAATATTCCTTCACCTTATCTTCGTGGGCAATACCAAGGTTCTTAAATTCATCAACAACAGGATCAACTTCGATCCGATAAGTGAGATCGAAACGATTCGGCGCAAAAGTCTTATGGAGGAATTCGTGGCAATAGAGAGCAGTACGGGCTTCAAGGCGCATTAGGCGAAATTGTACTCCGTGAAGAATATGAAATTTAAGGAATCATTTTCGCAATATCTTTATTTATCAAAGTCGCTACTTTAGAATCTCTGCATGCTTGGAGTGGCCAAATGAAGATTCTTTTGGAATGGGATGGAAATTCCATAATTCTTGATCCATTAAAGTCTTATGTAATAGGTCGGGATATCACTTGTGATATCCGGCTCGATGGCTCTCGAATCTCAAGAGTGCATTGCAAAATTTCCTACGATATTGAAGATTGGATTATTTCTGACCTTGACTCAACTCACGGTTTATTTCTTGACGAAAAGAAAATAAATAAGCTCAAGATCAACAAGAAAATTAAACTTAGTTTAGGTAAATCGATAGATATTTCACTTACTCCAATTTCAGAAAAAGCTTCAAAAGAAAAAGAATCTATCACGAATACAGACACCACTCGAGTCGTCCAATTGACTAGTGAAGGTGTCGAGCCACAAGGACCGATGAGAATTCGGTTGCAACAAAGAATACGAATTGGTCGTAATCCTGATAATGATTGGGTAATAAGTGACATCAACGTTTCGAGAAATCATGCTGAAGTTATTCAGAATTCTCATAATGGATTCGATTTGGTTGATCTCAAGTCTAGTAACGGTACGTACATCAATGGTGAGCGAATTAGCCGACAAAGTCTCAATGTTGGTGATGTCATCACTATTGGAAATCAAAAACGACTTTTCACTCGTGACGGCCTCGAAAGTATTGAAGGCATAGAAGGAACATCTATAAGCGCTGAAAATGTGACGTTTTCTATCGGAGATAAAACACTTCTCGAGAATGTTTCTTTCAACTTAGGGCCGAGAACTCTCACTGCAATTCTGGGACCGTCGGGTGCCGGAAAATCAACGATGCTCGGTGTTCTTACCGGACGAACCAAGCCAACCACTGGAAAAATCCTTTTCGGCGGAACTGACCTCCACTCTTCGTTTCAATCTTTGAGTCGCCAGATTGGGTCCGTTCCTCAAGCAGACATCCTTCACACCCGCTTAACAGTTCGACAAGCTTTAAATTACGGTGCTCAGCTTCGCCTTCCAAATGACACGAGTAAGGAAGAGCGCACAAAGACTGTTGATGAAACTATGCGGAAGTTGGAGCTCACAGAACGTGCTGACCTACGTATAGATAAGTTGTCTGGCGGTCAAAGAAAACGAGCCAGCATCGGTTTGGAATTGCTTACAGCCCTCAAGTTCTTGTTTTGGACGAACCTACATCTGGATTAGATCCAGGTCTTGATGCGCATGTTATGGAAACTTTGCGAAATCTCGCAGATGATGGCCAGACAGTAGTACTTGTGACCCACTCAGTTGATAATTTAAATTACTGCGACAATGTTATTTTGATGGCTAGCGGTGGAAAAGTTGCATATTGCGGACCTTCATCAACAGTTTTCTCGAAGCTTGGTAAAAAATCTTGGGCAGAAGTCTTTCGCTATCTTGCTTCGCCCGAGGCAATTGCGTATGCGCAAGCTACAGAGCATCAAAGCTTTCCAGGAAAAGCTCATGAAGAAACCCTCATCAAGCCTCGACAATCCTTTCTTAAACAAGTTATCACTTTATCTTCTCGATATATGCGAGTTATCGCGTCAGATAAGTTCTATTTAACATTGCTTACTCTGATTCCAATCATCATCGGAGGCATTTCATACCTTGCTGGAGGTAAGTACGGATTTGGTCCTGGAAAACTTACAAAAGCAGGATTTAATTACAACCCATTTGCACAAGGAACTATTTTGGTTTTGATAATGGGTTCAATATTCATTGGCTTAGCCACTAGCGTTCAGGAAATTGTTAAAGAGAATCCCATCCGAATACGCGAACAAAACGTAGGTATCAGGAGTAGTGCATACATCATTTCGAAAGTCTTAGTTCTTGGACTGATTGTTCTTATCCAAGACATTGTATTTGTGACAATCTCCTTATTTAAAAGGCCGATGCCTGAAGCCGGAAAGGTGTTCTCCTCAAGTTTGCTGGAAATAATGGTTCTTTCAATCACTTTAGCTTTTTGCGCCATGATTCTAGGTCTCTTGATTTCATCCCTCCTCAGTTCTAGTGAACAAACTATGCCGTCATTGGTTGGAATGACGATGATTCAGGTTGTTCTGTCTGGGGCACTTCCTATTGATGCAGGAAAATTCGTTACAACAATTTCGCAGGGCATACCAAGTTTCTGGTGCACTAATTCGATTGCAGCATCTGTAGATCTCGTCCAATTAAATTTAATTAGCGATGAAGCAACGCAAGATCGTTGGATTTCCAATGCCGCCAACGTTATGCATGGATTTACAATCGTTTGGATATTTACTGGAGTATTTCTTCTGCTCACTTTTTTCAAAGTGAGCAGAAGTCGTTAACTACGCCTTCCAGCCTGGAGGGCAGGTTTTAGCCGAGAACGTTCTGGTTAATGTTCCCTTTGTACAGATCACCGTCTGCATTCTGTTAACAGTAATTGGAAGAGATCCAACACTTGTTGGAATTCCCGTAGGAGCTGGAACTTTAACCGTTCCACTAAATGTGGTTGAAGCGCCATAGTTATTTACAGTGTAAACCCCGATAGCAAACTTCTTACCTAACATGCTTTGTTTGAGAGGAATTTCAAAAACCGCTTTATAAGTGAAAATATCTCCTGATACGGGTGCAGATTTTGAGATTCCCATTTGTGGCGCAAATAAGAAAGCACTTGTCGGTTGTCCACTCGTAGCCGACGCAACATCCATAGAAATAATCAAACTCGTGCCAATGACGTTGTACTTCAAGTTAGATGGAATTGGTGGAGCTACTCGTTGTAATAAGGTATTGATTAAATTTGGCACTGCTAAAACGCTCACTAGAGGATCTGATTTCACTCCACCAAGCTCACTTACAATTTCAAAAGGAGCGGAAATTCCGGTGAGAGCTTGAGTAAGAGGAATTGACCACGAAGCAACGCTTCCATCGATCGTCCCCATCAGCGCCTTTGCCGAATCAATTCCTAACTTCGGCGATACTAAATAGATTTTGTCAGGGCGATTTACTGATCCAATATCTACATTCAAATTTAAGGTGTTGTTGGAGAAGTTTATTCCTGTAATTTTTGGAAGCGTTGGTTTAATGACTATATTGTTATTTGAACCAATTGAAACATTGTTATTACTGACCGTATTGTTACTTCCAATTGAGATATTTGTCGACGACTGGTTTGTATTTCCGAATTCTACTTTTCTGGTAGTTGGATCAATTCCACCAATTCTTAATAAGTATCCTTTGTAAGGCGTCGTAAGGTCGCTGATTACTGCATTCACACATGACCCTGCGGCAAATGGCTGCTTCATATTCAGTGAAGTTTTATTTGAATCTATCTGAATAGCCGACATAGCTGTGTCGAGTACAGGAACGGCATCGCAAGGAACTTGCTCTCCCCAATAATTAATATCTGTGATTATGTGGTTCAGTGGTTTATCAAATGCAGCACCAGCAACTTTGACACTTCCAAGAGTGATTGTTTGCTTCGTAGTGTTGTTATAGAGGGAGCCGGTCCACCAATCTGATCCTCTATTAACATCAGAATTTGATTTCAAAGTATAAGTTGTTCCTGGAACTAAATCGAACGTTTTTGTGCAAACACCATAATAGGTATCGGTTCTGCCTGTTTTCATCCAATCAATATCTGCATGGCTAACCTTTTGACATGAATCGCCTGAATTGCTGTTTGCCAAGCCATTTGCATCAAAAATTCCAAATTCAAACACTGCTCTAACATTTCCATTTTTAGCGTTTTCAAAGCCGGAAATCATTACTCTGCCACAACTGACATCACCAAAATATGTTTTGAAACCACTTTCAGATTGCCAGCACCAATTTATCGCGTATGCAGCGGCACTAACACTAGAAAATCTTGATCCAGGTATTACGAGCGGTGTGATGTCTTGCTGCATCAAACTTTGGGAGTTGAGTACGTATGAACTCCATACGGTGCGATTAATTCCGCCTGAGTGGTACACAACTGCATCGGCTGCTTTTGCCGGAGTATTTACCGTTATTAAAGAGATTAAGGCTGTAAACAGAAAAATCTTCCGAAGTGAATTTTTTATTTTCACAAAGCATCCTTTACTTTCTAGTGATGGTTACCTCAAATTCGTACTGAATTATAAAACCAGTTTGTGTAGTACCCGCAAGTACAAAGTTTCGCTTATCTTTGGAAGTATCTGTGAAGCCTGTGATTTCAATGGTATCGAACTCTTTTCCGCAACGAGCATCGCCGGTCATGACCTGTGCTTTTGGTGCTTTTTCAAGAGGTGGATTTGTTAATTCTTTTATCCGCAAACTTTTAGACATTACTGCCTGATCGCATACGTAGAACTTGAAAGAATCACCCTCTCCATCTTGGCTCTTGTCCTCCCCTTTGATTGACACTGACCAATACGTTTTAAGCGCTGGCTTAGGAGATTCAGAAAGATTCGTACTTACTTGATTACTTGACGATGGTAAATAATTTAATGCTCCATATATAACAGCAGAGATGATTATCAGCGAAGTTGCATAAAAAATTTTACTTCCGCGAGATTTAAAGCCTAAAAGCCTTTTAAATTTGCCTGTATCAGACTCATCAGAGACATTGAGTTTTAGATTTCTAATTAATGTCAGCGCGTCAGTCGCGCTAGCTCTTTCTTTCGGATTTTTGTTCGTGAGGACTCGTATTACTTCATTTTGGTTAGGTGTTAAGTCTTGTAAGTCAAGTTGATCATTAAGAATTCCATGCATTATTTGAGCCACCGAAGCATCTTCTTTACCCCAAGGTGATTTTCCTGTTGCTGCGAAATACAGTACTGAACCCGCTGCGAAAATATCTAATTTGTTGGATACATCTTTATTCGTGAACTGTTCTGGAGAGAACCAATTAGGAGTTCCAGCAACGGTTCCAGTTTTGGTTAAAGCAGTCGCATCTTTTGAGAAAGAAATTCCGAAATCGATGATGCGAGGGCCAGTTGGTGAAAGTAAAATATTAGATGGCTTTATGTCGCGATGTATGACGCCAACTGAATGAATACTCTCTAGCGCGGAGATAAGACCTTCGGCAAATTCAAACCATTCTCTTTCTTTTAATGGTCCTTCGTTATCAACAGCAGTTTTCACTGATGGGCCATCAACATAATTTGTGGCAATCCAGGCTGGTGAAGCTTCAATATCTGATCCAACAATTTCAGCAACGAATTCGCTTCGAACTTTCTTCAAACTATCAACTTCGCGAGCCAACCTAGTTTTTGCGACCGGATCTTCCAGAAGAAAATCTCTTACTATTTTGATTGCAGCCGAACGAGTCCCATTTGTTCCTAAATAAACAATGCCCATTCCACCAGCACCCAATCGATTAACGATTTGCCAGGGGCCAATCTGCTCCGGATCACCAGGTCTTAAGCGTTCCACGCGCGATAGTCTCTCAAATTATTGCGCGAATAAAAGCATCGTAAGAGGTGAGATTTCTAGTTTGGCCGATAAATTGGCTGAAATTCGACCTCTCTAGTTGAGGCATAATCACCCAATACTTCAAAGGAGTGGAAGTGGCTGATAGCAGTTTCGATATTGTTTCCAAGGTAAATCGCGCTGAACTCGATAATGCTATGAATCAAGCGGCGAGAGAGATTGATACTCGATACGACTTTAAAAATACTGGAACGAAAATTGAGATGTCTGGTGAGAAGATTCTGATTGAGTCTGAGACTGAAGAACGTGCAAAAGCAGCGCTTGATGTATTGAAGGAGAAAATCGTTAAGCGACAAGTTTCGCTGAAGCACCTTGATCCAGCTGAGCCAATGTTGAGCGGAAAGCAATACAAGATTTTCTGTGCAATTAAAGAAGGAATTTCTCAGGAGAATGCGAAAAAGGTTGCCAAGATTTTGAAGGATTCTGGTCCTAAATCAATCAAGACCCAGATTCAAGGTGATGAGTTGCGCGTAAGTAGTAAGAGTAAAGATGATTTACAAGAAGCAATCACAATAGTGAAGAACGCCTCGCTAGATTTTGCAGTTCAATTTACGAATTACCGATAGCCTTCACAGGTGTCTCGAAGTAAAGCAGGCTACTTACTTGGCTTAGGTGCCTACATCACTTGGGGGCTTCTTCCTTTTTATTGGAAGCTGATAAGCCAAGCGAGCGCTTTTGAAATTCTTGCCCATCGCGGAGTGTGGGCTTTAGTACTCTGTACCGGATTACTTGCTACGCGAAAACAACTTGGGAATGCATTTGCAATATTGCGTAACAAGAGAAGTGCGGTAATTCTCTTCGCAGCTGCTGGATTCTTAACAGCAAACTGGGGCGTTTATATATGGTCCGTTACGGTCAATCGAGTAGTTGAAGCAGCTCTCGGTTACTACATCACTCCACTCATTGCAGTGTGCTTCGGCGTCTTAATGCTCAAAGAGAAATTACGAAGGTTGCAATGGATTTCGGTGGCTTTGGCAGCAATTGGCGTAATCATTTTGACGGTTGGCTATGGCTCGTTGCCGTGGATTGCATTGGTTTTAGCCGTTACATGGGGAATGTACGGGCTTTTG
>RFMS01000162.1 GCA_009927575.1 Actinomycetota bacterium | reverse complement strand
GAGCGTTATTCGCCAGGTGAGCGATATGGCAAGGTTTATCAAATCAATTATCTTCGCTGCATTTTCTGCGGTCTATGTATTGAGGCGTGCCCAACTCGCGCACTCACTATGACAAACGAATTTGAACTCGCTGATTACGATCGAGGTAAGTTAATTTTCCAGAAAGAAGATCTCCTTGCGCCACTTCGCCAAGGAATGCTCCAACCCCCACATCCAATGGCACCTGGCGCTGATGATGGTTCTTACTATCGCGGTGAAGTGAAGGGAACGAATTAATGGAGAGCGCGCTCTTTCATCTCCTCGCACCGCTCGCCGTAATTTCCGCGCTCGGCATGCTCTTTGTAAAGAAAGCAGTTCACTCTGCACTTCTTTTAGCGTGGGTAATGATCTCTCTTGCAATTTTCTACATCGCATTAGGCGCGCCATTCCTAGGAATTGTTCAAGTAGTTGTTTATACCGGCGCAGTAATGATGCTCTTCCTCTTTATTCTGATGTTAGTTGGCGTTGAGTCATCAGATTCCATCAAAGAGAACATCGCTGGCCTTCGTGTCTCAGCAATTCTTGCTGCATTGGGAATTGGCACGCTCTTCGTGCTTTTGATTGGTAAGGCAACCCTTGGTTTTGTTCCGGCTGGCATGGAATCAGCGAATTCAGGTGGCAACGTTGAAGGTATTGCCGGAATTCTTTTTACTCAATATGTCTGGGCATTTGAAGTTGTTTCAGCGCTTCTTATCACTGCTGCGCTCGGTGCAATGGTCCTCGCTCATTCACAGAAGAGCGCTGGTGCAAGCGTTTCCCAGCGCGCACTTGCAACACTTCGCTTCCGCGGTACATCACTTGCAACAACTGCAGGTCTGCCAAACACAGGAGTATTTGCTCGACATAACGCAGTCGATGTTCCTGCGCTTCTTCCTGATGGCACACCAGCACCACTTTCAATCTCTGGGGTTCTGCAAGCGCGTGGCGATATTCAAGATGATCGAAAATATGCGCTTGGAACTTTCCCCAAATTGAACCCACCGATAAGAAATCGGGGGATGAGTAATGAATCCAATGAATTACATCTATCTCTCCGCAATTCTTTTTACCATTGGTGCAATTGGCGTTGTTATTCGCCGAAACGCCATCGTTGTCTTTATGTGTATTGAATTGATGCTCAATGCGGCGAACTTAGCCTTCGTAACTTTTGCCAATATTCACGGCAATCTCGATGGCCAAGTAGTCGCTTTCTTCACCATGGTTGTGGCTGCCTGCGAAGTTGTTGTTGGACTGGCAATCATCGTCACTATCTATCGTTCCCGTCGATCTGCATCAGTTGATGATGCAAGTTTGTTGAAGCGCTAATGACCTCATCACTTCTGGTTTACCTCATCGCGATTCCTCTCGCATCATCTGCACTTTTGATGCTGCTTGGTCGTAAAGCCGATAAGTGGGGCCACGTTCTTGGCACACTCGCATCTGCAACATCATTTGCACTCGGCGCTTCACTCTTCTTCCAAATGCTGGGTCGACCAGCTGAAGAGCGCGCAGTTACACAGAAAATTTTTGAATGGATACATGTGGGCTCGTTCCAAGTGGATGCGGGGCTACTTCTCGACCAACTTTCCGTGAGCTTTGTTCTCCTTATTACCGGCGTAGGAACTTTGATACATATCTATTCCATCGCATACATGTCTCACGATCACGATCGTCGACGATTTTTCGCATTTCTCAATCTCTTTATAGCCGCAATGTTGCTCTTGGTGCTCGGCGACTCCTACCTCAATCTTTATGTTGGCTGGGAAGGTGTTGGTCTTGCGTCATACCTACTTATTGGATTCTGGAATCAAAAACCAGAGTATGCAACCGCCGCGAAGAAAGCATTCGTAGCTAACCGCGTTGGCGATCTTGGTTTGTCACTTGCCATCATGATTGCGTTTACAACGATGGGCACAGTGACTTTTGCTGGCGTGAAAGAACATGCACCACATGTCTCAACAAGTGCGCTAACTGCGATGGGAGCAATGTTGCTCCTTGCCGCTACCGGTAAATCCGCACAATTCCCACTTCAATCGTGGCTTGGCGATGCGATGGCTGGTCCAACACCTGTATCCGCGCTTATTCACGCGGCAACAATGGTGACCGCAGGCGTTTATCTAATTACCCGTTCAAATTTCGTCTTTGATAACGCACCTACTGCACAACTACTAGTAATCATTGTTGGCGCGATAACACTTCTCTTCGGTGCGTTGATTGGTACTGCAAAAGATGACATTAAGAAAGCGTTAGCTGCATCAACGATGTCACAGATCGGTTACATGATTCTCGCATCAGGACTTGGTCCAGTCGGTTATGCATTTGCAATCATGCACTTACTTACTCACGGCTTCTTCAAAGCGGGCATGTTCTTAGGTGCTGGCTCTGTCATGCATGGCATGAATGATGAAGTAAACATGCGCCGTTATGGTGGATTAGGTAAGTACATGCCAATTACTGCGATCACATTTGGTCTCGGATATTTGGCGATTATTGGCGTCCCACCTTTTGCTGGTTTTTATTCAAAAGACAAAATTATTGAAACGGCATTTAACGCTGGTGGAACGCGCGGTTGGATTATTGGCATCGCGGCTCTGCTTGGCGCACTTATTACTTCGTTCTACATGACGCGCGTCATCATGATGACCTTCGTTGGAAATAAGCGATGGAATGAACATGCGCATCCACACGAATCGCCATTCTTAATGTGGGGACCGATGGCTCTCTTAGCGGTTGGCTCAGTTGCGTCCGGATTTATTCTTTCGTCGGGAAATCGTTTTGTGACTTGGCTTGAACCTGTTGTGAATTCGGGTCATCATGAACATGAAGAACTTCTACAGCCTGCTGTTGTAACGTCACTCGCCTTGCAGCAGTAGTGATCGGTGTATCGATTGCAATACTGAAATATCGCGCAGTGCCAGCAGTTGCTCCAGAAGAAGTTTCCATATTTACCAAGATCGCTCGACGCGATCTCCTTCAAGATGACGTCAATGAAGCGCTATTAATGCGTCCAGGGCAACGTCTTACCAACTTCCTTGTTCGCTTTGATTATGGCGCAATTGATGGCTTAGTTCGTTCGGTAGCGAGAACTGTTACTGGCGCTTCGCGAGAAATGCGACTTACTCAAACTGGTTATGTCCGAAGCTATGCGTTCTGGATTGTTCTCGGTGCGCTCGCTCTCCTCCTCTCAATCTTTGTGGTGACGCTATGACGCTAACAATTATCGGAGCTCTGCCACTACTCGGCGCACTTCTTATTGGCACAGTGAAGAAAGAACAGACAACTGTTGTTAAACAGATGGCACTTCTGACTTCAATTCTTACCGCAGTGGCGTTTGCAATAACCGCAATGCGATTTGAAGTTGATCGACCAGGATTCCAATTTGTTGAGTCCCATTCGTGGCTCCCAACATTTGGAATTAATTACGCACTTGGTCTTGATGGCATTTCGCTTATTCTGATTTTGATGTCGGTACTGCTTGTCCCTGTTGTAATAATTGCAGGTTGGCATGAATCCGAAGGTGGACGTTGGAGCGCAAAGACTTTCTACGTTCTGATTCTCATCCTTGAAACGATGATGATTGGCGTATTTGCTGCTACCGATGTCTTCCTCTTCTATGTGTTCTTTGAAGCGATGTTGATTCCGGTCTACTTCCTTATTGGCGGATACGGAGTAGGTGAGCGCTCTCAGGCTGCAATTAAATTCTTGCTCTACTCGCTATTCGGCGGGCTATTGATGCTCGCATCAATCATCGGTATCTATGTCATTTCTGGAAACCAAATTGGCCATACTTTCGATATCGATAAGTTGGCAACGCTTCAGATTGATTCACTCACGCAAAACTTCCTCTTTCTCGGATTCTTTATTGCGTTTGCAATCAAAGCTCCGCTCTGGCCACTTCATACCTGGCTGCCAGATGCAGCGAAATCAGCTACTCCTGGAACTTCAGTCCTGCTGCTTGGCGTGCTCGACAAAGTAGGAACTTTCGGAATGATCCGCTATTGCATCAAACTTTTCCCAGATGCTTCAAAGACTTTCACGCCAATGATTATTACGCTCTCAGTAATTTCTATTCTCTACGGTGCATTTCTTGCCATTGGTCAGAAAGACATTAAAGGGCTTATTGCCTTTACATCTATTTCGCACTTTGGCTTCATCACTCTTGGAATTTTTGCCATGACTACCCAAGGAAATTCTGGCGCTACCTTGTATATGTTCAATCACGGATTCTCAACCGCAGCGCTCTTTATTCTTGCTGGTTACATGATGCGTCGTCGTAACTCATCGACGATTGCAGATTTCGGTGGATTGCAACGCGTTACTCCAATTCTTGCGTGGACGTTCTTCATCGCAGGTCTTTCATCGCTAGCCCTGCCAGGACTTTCCTCCTTCGTATCTGAGTTCTTAGTTCTTGTGGGTACATATACTCGATATCCAGTGGCAGCGATCTTAGGAACATTTGGAATTATCCTTGCTGCGCTTTACATTCTTATTCCAGTTCAAAAAGCACTGCACGGTCCTACGACGGCGGGCAATGAATATCTTCCTGACCTGACTCGTCGGGAAAAGATTGCTATTGCGCCTGTCATTGCGATCATCATCGCGCTTGGTTTTTATCCAAAACCTGCACTTGATGTCATTAATCCAACTTCAGTGACAACAATTACCGATGCTGGCTTTAGCGATCCTGCTCCAACTGGAGGCAAATAATGTCTGCGCCTGCACTTAATTACTCATTACTTGCACCAATTCTTGTCATTCTGGGTGGCGCTGTTATTGGAGTGCTCATTGAAGCTTTTGCTAAATCTACGTCTCGGACAGCGCTCCAAAAAACCATTGCTTTTGGCTCGATAATCTTGGCTTTCGCACAAGTATGGCGAGTGCATAACCAATCTTCAGCAAGTGTTGCGGTGAAGTCAGTTGTTATTGATGGCCCGGCGCTCTTTATGCAAGGAACAATTCTTCTTCTAGCTTTCTTCGCACTCTTCCTCATCTCCGATATTGATAATTTCACTGCTCAAGCCTCTGCTGTTCCTGGATCTGAAGAAGAACGTTCTGCTCTACAAACGGGCCGTCAACAAACCGAAGTTTTCCCACTCACTCTCTTTGCCGTAGCTGGCATGATGCTCTTTCCCGCTGCATCAGATTTGATCACTCTCTTTGTTGCGCTAGAAGTTCTTTCACTGCCGCTCTATTTAATGGCAGGACTCTCACGTCGTCGTCGACTTTTCTCACAAGAAGCTGCGCTGAAATATTTCCTCCTTGGTGCTTACTCATCAGCCTTCTTCCTCTTCGGTGCCGCGTTCCTTTATGGATATTCCGGCTCAATTACATTTGAAGGTATCCGTGCATCGATAGTTGAATCTCCGCAGAATCAAATCTTCTTGTTGATCGGTATGACATTCCTTGCTATTGGCCTCCTCTTCAAAGTTGGCGCAGCGCCATTCCATGCATGGACTCCAGATGTTTATCAAGGAGCACCAACACCAATCACAGCATTTATGGCAGCAGCAACAAAAGTCGCTGCATTTGGCGCAATGCTCCGCATCTTCTATGTTGTCTTAGGAAATGCGAATTGGAATTGGCGTCCAATGCTTAATGTCATTGCAATTTTGACCATGATTGTTGGTTCTGTTATTGCAATCGCACAACGCGATGTGAAACGCATGCTTGCCTACTCATCAATTGCGCACGCAGGCTTCTTGCTCACTGGCGTGATTGCTCTCAATAAACATGGCCTTGAAGCATCACTCTTTTATCTTGTTGCATATGGCTTTACTACCTTAGGTGCATTCGGTGTTGTCACACTTATTCGCGATTCATCAGGGGAAATCACTGATCTCAATCGTTGGGCAGGACTAGGAAAGCGTTCGCCAAAAATCGCTGCGCTCTTCTCCTTTTTCCTCTTAGCGTTTGCGGGAATCCCACTCACGAGTGGATTTATTGGAAAGTTTTCGATTTTTTCCGCAGCATATGAATCAAACAACATCGCTGTTGTGGTTGCGGGTGTGCTCTCGTCGGCAATCGCAGCGTTCTTCTACATTCGAGTAATCGTCGCGATGTACTTTACTGATGCACACGATGACACAGTCTCTGTCGTTATCCCTTCTCGACTTACTTCTCTCACAATCTGGTTTGCAGGTTTGGTAACGCTCATCCTTGGCGTTTATCCCACACCACTTCTCAATCAGATTGAAAAAATCGCTACCTTTATTCACTAATGACCAATCCAATTCTCGATATCCCCAATATCGAACCACGGGTTCAGAGTGAAATCCTGGAAAGCCTTGCGAAAGCTGAAGATCTACTTCGCTCACATATCGTCGGAAAATATCCACTTGTTATTGAAACGTCGCGCCATCTCGTTGAAGCTGGCGGCAAAAGATTTCGCCCGCTGATTACTTTGATTTGTTCATATCTAGGAACACCAAATGAAAACTGCATCAAAGCTGCAGTGACATGTGAACTGACACATCTTGCAACGCTCTATCACGATGATGTGATGGACGAAGCGCCACTTCGCCGCGGTGTTGCAAGTGCAAATAATCGTTGGGGAAATACTGTTGCAATTCTTACTGGTGATTATCTCTTTGCAAAAGTTTCTGCGCTTCTTGCAGAACTTGGGCCAGAGGCTGTCTTACTGCAAGCTCATACATTTGAACGCTTAGTTATTGGTCAGATTCTTGAAACACAAGGACCAAAAGAAGGTATCGATCCACTTACTCACTACCTCAATGTTGTTGCGGATAAGACTGGCTCACTTATTTCAGCCTCTGCGCGATTTGGCGCGATGCTTTCAGGTGCTTCCGAAAAAGATAAAGAAATTGTCACCCAATTTGGCGAGAAAATCGGAATCGCATTCCAACTTGCTGATGATGTGATCGACATAGCGAGCACTTCGCTGCAATCAGGAAAGACACCTGGCACAGATCTCAAAGAGGGTGTTCCAACTCTGGTCACGCTTAAAGTTATGCAATCGACAGATCCACGCGATGCAGCTCTTAAAGATAAGTTATCAAAGCCAATTACAGACGATTCAATCGTTCAACAGACGCTCATTGAACTTCGCAACCATAAAGCGCTAAATGAATCACGCGAATATCTTCATGCACTTGCCAACGAAGCGAAATCACTTCTAAGCGATCTCTCCGATGGTCCTACGAAACTTGCTCTCGAAGGTCTCTGTACCGCTCTCGTCGATCGAACGGTTTAGTTACAAATCTTCGACCGCAGCACTACTCTTTCGGGAATTTTTCACTGCATCAGTTCCAAGCAGAATTAATGCGCTCCAAATAAACATGAATCCAAAGAGTTTAGTTACGGACATATCTTCATGATTTGCATAAATTCCGATGAAAAACATGATGGTTGGCGTTAAATACTGAAGTAATCCGATCACTGATAGCGGAAGCCGAAGTACCGCGCCATTCCACATCAATAGAGGTGCAATCGTTGCGCCACCTCCAAAGATCAATAGCAACGTTGTGGCCCAGCCATGTCCAAATGCAGCGCGACCTTGGGACTCAATGAGCATCAAATAAATAAAATTAGGCGTCAGAGTAAAAAGTGTTTCAATGGAGAGAGTTTCCAACGCACCAGCATTGAGCGTCTTTTT
>RFMS01000148.1 GCA_009927575.1 Actinomycetota bacterium | reverse complement strand
TTTTTCCATAACCGCCACCAATAGCTGATGACGAAACAAATTCAATTGAAGTCAAAGGCTTCATGTCGGCATACCACCAACGAAGTTGTCCTTTGTAGCTTCCAGTTGTTACTGAAGTACAAGTAAGAGTTGAACCTTCAACTCCTAGGCTCGGTGCTGTTAATCCTGCACGTGCACAACCTGCACCGGCCGTTGCTTTATTAGATGGCACATTTGATGCATGTGCACCAACGGCACTTCCAAATACGAGAGCTGCGCTTGCGACGACAGCTCCAACGCGAATTCGCGCTGTGTTCTTCATAAAACTCTCCATTTCATACGTCAACCGAGGGAGGTGACGATTGCGGAAATCTAGTGGCTCACGTCACCCAAATCTAGATATCTCTCAGGAAACGCTGACCAAACGCTCCATACTTATGGAGAAATGACTGAAAACCTTCGCCAATGAAGATTCGACTCTCCGATGAGCGCACCCAGTGGCGACTCTCCCTTACTGGACTCTCGTTTGGCGCTGCACTTATCTATTTGTGGGACTTAGCGAACGGCCAACGTTCTGAGTACTACGGAGCAATTGCAATGGCGATGAGTAAGAGCTTCTCCAACTTATTCTTTGGAACGCTAGATCCTGGTGGCTCAGTAACGCTCGACAAAATTCCTGGTTCGTATTGGATCCCAGCAATCTTCGTCAAAATATTTGGTTTCTCAACGTGGGCGGTCAATGCACCTAATGCACTTGCAACTATTGGAACTGTAATTGTCATATCTATCACCGTAAAAAATCTTTATGGAAAAACCGCTGGACTAATTGCTGGCGCTATTTTTGCGACCACTCCAATCGTTGCTGCTGTCGCTCGATCTAATCAACCACAGAGTTATTTCCTCTTAACTCTCTCACTCTCTGCTTGGGCGGCAGTAAAAGCTCTCCAAAATAACTCTCGAAAACATCTCATTATTGCCGGCGCTTGGATTGCGCTTGCCTTTCATACCTACATGCTTGAGGCATGGGCACTGTGGCCAGCTCTCATCATTGCTTATTTCTTCACTGATCAAAAAACTTCCAAAAAAATAGTTGATGTCCTCATTGCAGGAACGACTTCTTTAGTTCTCTCACTTACATGGATCATCATCGTCACACTGATTCCTGCTTCTCATCGACCTTATATTGGCGGGACTTATCACAATAATCCGTTTGAAATGGTCTTCGGATACAACGGACTTGGTCGTTTTGGTTCTACTTCTAATGGACTTTCCTCATCAACTGATAATCCGATATATCGATCTTTCACGCCACCATTTGGTGGCCAACCTGGAGTAGATCGACTCTTCAATTACAACGTTGGTGGTCAGATAGCCTGGTTAATACCAACCACGCTCGTTGCGATTGCTATCGTCATAATTTTCAAACAGAACCGCGCCATTACAGCGTTTTACGCTGTTTGGGCGCTTACTTTCTTCGCGATGTTTTCTGCTGTAGGTGGTATTCATCAGTTCTATGTTTCTTCACTTGCGCTCCCCATGGCAGCGCTCATTGCCTCGGCAATCGCACTTGCTCGTCGTCATAAGAGTGTGAATTCAGAACTTGCATTACTCGGAACTACTGCCATCTGGGCTTTCTATCTGGCGCACAACTACTCCAATTATTTTTCATGGGCACCATTCGTGCAAGGTGCAGCAGCTTTACTTGGAATTTATGTTGCAACTCATGTCATGCGACATCGCTTTGAAGTAATCGTTCCACTTGTTCTTATACTCGGGCTAACTGCTACACCTGCAATATGGGCAATTGATGTGAGAAATCATGCTAACTCAATCAATCCAATTGCCGGACCTATAAGCGCAGAAGGTTCGAGATCTGCAATGGGAATGTTCGGTCGAGGACCAGGCGGCTTCCAACCAGGCTCAGGTCGCGGACAACAACGTCCCTTAAATAATAATTTCAGCCAAAATTTTCCACAACAATTACCAAATGGTGGCCGTCAAGGTTTTCAACCATTTGGTGCTCAAGCAAACTCTGAACTCATTTCTTATCTCGAGAAAAATCGAAATGGTGCTAAATATTTGTTAGCAACTTTCGGTGCACAGGCCGCAGCAAGTTTTATTACAACTACCGGCGAACCTGTGCTTCCAATTGGAGGATTTGACGGTCAAGATCCCACACCAACGCTTGATGAATTCAAAGCCATGATTAAAAACGGCGAACTTCGCTACGTACAAGTTGGTGGTGGTATGGGAGGGCCAGGAAATAATGAAGGTTCTAGTGAAATTTCAACATGGGTCACGGCTAACTGCACTCTCGATGCAAACGCACCTGTGAGTGGAAGCCTTTACCTCTGCACTCCAGTTAAATAATCTAGACCTGTACGATTGCGGTTATGAAAATCGCTTTTTATATCCTTCATATGCTCGGCCTTGTCGGACTTATCGTGACATTACATATATCTCTACGAAAACCCATCAAAAAACTCTCCGCTGGAACGCTTCATAGCGCGTGGCTGCAACTTCTTTCTGGTCTTGCGCTAATGGGAATTATGAGTAGCGAAAAGGATTTTCACCCTGCGAAATTTGGCATCAAGCTCATTGTCTTAATAGTTATTTTGGCATTGGGCTATCGCAATGTGAAGAAGGAGTCTGTTTCCACGAAATTCCTTGCGACGTTACTTGGATTAGTTCTACTTAATATCGTCATTGCCGTAGCTGTGTAGATCATGCGTACAGTAAGTATTGAAGAGTTAAAAAAGATACTTGCTGGACTCCCCGAAAACCCACGCATAATTGCTTCAGGAAATTTCTCTACTCCAAAAACTTTGCTCAAAGTTATAGATGAAAATGTTGAGAAATACATCATCCATGTACTCAACGCTCAAGTTGAGATTCCTAATCGACCTGGTGTTACTCATGAAACAGCATTTGTCGGCGTTGGAATGCGTCAGAGCAAAAATCTGGATTACATCCCTACTCGATTAAGCCTTTTGCCTATTGTTATCCGCGATCATTATCGACCAGATGTAGTTCTCCTCCACACCTCTCTACCTCGCTTTGACACTGTAAGCCTTGGCACTGAAGTAAACATTCTCCCGGCGGCGATTGAAACTGCACGAATGCATGGCGGGATCGTTATTGCGCAGGCAAATAAAAATATGCCGTATACATACGGCGATGCTCAGATTTATGAAAACGATATCGATTTTCTCGTTGAAGTTGATGAACCACTCACAACTCACATACAAGGAAGTAGCACGGAAATTGCGACCAGTATTGGCGAAAGAATTGCTCATGTCATTGAAGATGGCTCAACGCTGCAAGTAGGAATTGGTGCAGTACCGGATGTGATTCTCTCGCTCCTGCTTAAGCGCAATCGATTACGAATTTGGACAGAGATGTTTAGTGATGGCGTGCTGAATCTCTGGAAAGCAGGCGCGCTTGATGACGAAGTCCCTATAACTGCCTCTTTTGTCTTCGGTTCTCAAGAGCTTTACGACTGGCTCAATCTCAATCGAAAAGTGCGGATGCTCCGTACTGAAAAAACAAATGATCCAAGCCAAATTGCTCGCCAAGCAAAAATGACTTCAGTCAATGCTGGACTACAAGTTGATCTCTTTGATCAGGCAAATGCTTCACGAGTGCGGGGAAAAATCTATTCTGGGTTTGGCGGTTCTACAGATTTTATTGTTGGCGCTCTTCACTCGCGAGGCGGACGATCATTCATGGCGCTTCCGTCATGGCATAAAAAAACAAATTCATCCACCATCGTCCCACTCATTACTGAAGCAGTTACAAGTTTCCAGCACAGCTACGTTGTCACTGAAAATGGAATGGCAGCGTGTTTCGGCCATTCAGAATCTGAACAAGCAAGAAATCTCATCGAAAAGGCCGCTCACCCTGATGCTCGCGCACATTTATGGGAGAAGGCATTTGAATTCGGCTTGGTTAGGTAACTCAGTCTTTTCTCACTTTCACTTCAGAATTCTCTGACGCACTTTGAAGAGTTTTTCCATGTGAGATTGACGTAGTTCAGATTTTCCAACTCCATTCTTCATCCATAGCGATCACCTGATTGCTAGTACCGATTCGAAAGTACTTCGTGTACAACGCCAAACGATTAAAGAACGGAATACAGATGAAGAAGAAATCACTTAGTTCAGCAGCACTCGTTGCTGCCGGAGTTGTTGCTGGAGTTGTCATTGCTGGCACTGGTGCAAATGCAGACACTACGACAACGACCACACTTCCCTCACCAACAGTAAGTTCTCCTGCAACTGGTACTACGCCAGATGGCGATGGACATTTCGGTCGTCATGGTGGACGCGGTCATGGACCTCATGGTGCAATGAATGATCGCTCTGCAACACCAATTCGAGATGATGAAAAAGCATTGAGCACAACCGACGCCGCAAAAGTTAAAGCAGCAGCAGAAGCAGCAGTAACCGGCGGAACTGTTTTCCGCGTTGAATCTGATGCGGGCGATGGCAAATATGAAGCACACGTAGCAAAAGCTGATGGCACCGTTGTTACTGTGAAATTCGATGCCGACTTCAAAGTTATTGCCATTCAAGATGGCATGGGACTTGGCGATCCACGACCAGCACATGTCGATCCAACAACTCCAACTGTCAAGAACTAACGTAACGAAATAACTTCAGATATACCTCCTCCTAAGGACCTCGCTCAACCGAGCGGGGTCCTTTTCATGACGCCATTACTATTACGCCGTGAGTAAACGAGCGCTCTTTATCGAACATGATCACGTGATGATCGGTGGGCCAATCTGGCGTCAATTTCAAGTTCGAGGTTATGAGATTGTGCGCTTTCTCGTAGTTCCAGAAGATCGATACACCTCACCGAATGTGACAGTGGAATTTCCTAACCCTAAAGATTTCGATGTCATTGTTCCCATGGGTGCGCCTTGGGGCGCATATGAAGATCAACGAATTGGAAATTGGTTACTTCCAGAACTCGAATTTGTTCGCACAGCACATGCAGCTGGAATTCCAATTCTCGGAATATGTTTTGGCGGACAACTCATGGCTCGCGCGCTCGGCGGTTCCGTTGCGCGCGCACCACACGTTGAACTTGGCTGGTATGACATTGAAACAGATGATGAGTCGATAATTCCTAAGGGACCTTGGTTTCAATTCCACTGGGATCGGTGGACACTGCCTCCTCAAGCACGTGAAATCGCAAGAACAGATATCGCTTCGCAAGCATTTATCTGCGGTCGTACACTCGGAGTGCAATTTCATCCGGAAATTGATCCAGAAGTACTTCAAACTTGGCTTACTGTGGAAAGTAGTTGCGTCGATGTGCGATCACAAGGCCACACCATCGAGGATTTAATGCGCCAGACGCAAGCCGAAGAACCGCACTCAAATAAGCGCGCAGCTGACTTGGTTGATCTCTTTCTAGATCGAATCGCGGTTGCATAATGTGTCGCTTGCTCGGTTATGTTGCCGATACCAACACTAATTTCACAAAACTCTTAGATAAAGATTTTCCAGAATTTGTTGAACTCTCCAATGTCCATGGTGATGGTTGGGGAATTGCTGCCGATAACACGCAAATGGTTCGTGAAGTAAATGCCGCTGCAAAAAGTGAAAAATTCTCAAAAACTATTTCTCAACTTGAAAGCCCAGGAGCGCTACTTCATTTCCGATGGGCAACTCCAGGGCTTGCCATCAAAGAAGAGAACACACATCCCTTTACCCATAAAGGATTCTCTTTTATTCATAACGGAAGTTTGAAGGAAGTTAATGCTCTTGATTCACTTATTGATCCTCGCTACTTCAGCGAGATAAAAGGTGATGCAGATAGTGAGCGATTTTTTTATTTCCTCCTTACACAAATTGATAAAAAAGGTTTTGTAGAAGGTGTTAAGTCCGGAATAGAAACTATGCGCAATTCTGTCAATTACTCAAGTATTAATTGCATGATCATGAACGCAGATACCTATATCGTTGTTGCCGAACACAATCCAGAGCGCATTCCTCCGATTTTTACTTCGGATTACTATGAACTTCGCTACAAACAAACGCCACATGATGTGATAGTCGGTTCAAGTGGTTGGAATCAATCTGGTTGGACTCTCATACCTAATCACTCGATGCTTGTAATCAATCGTCACAATTTTTCTTGTGAAGTAATCGCTTTTAATTAAATCCCAGTCACTCGAACTGCACATAAAGCCACACCAGCAACAATCACCCACGCCAATAAACCCATCACCATTGGCCGTGGACCAATCGCACGTATTGATTTCCATCGCACTCCTGAACCCAGTGCGACCAATCCTGAACCTATAAGAACTTTGCTCAAAGTCACTACGTCATTATGGAAGCGCGGAGTAAACGAGAAAGTATTCTGAATAATGGCAACAACGATGAAGCCAATAACAAAAAGTGGAATTAATGGAACTTTTGCGCTCGTTGCCGTGACTTCTCCTTGTGAAGTGAGATATCGACGGTGACGAATAGCGAGCACTAAAACTATTGGGGCAAGTAGGCACACGCGCGCAAGTTTGATCACAATTGCCGCCGATACTGCGCTTGAACTCCATACCGATGCAGTAGCAATCACTTGTCCAACATCATGCACCGCTGCGCCAGCCCATGCACCAAAAGTTGAATCAGAAAGTTTCATAAGGTGTCCAAGAAATGGCAACACAATTATTGAGAGCGTTCCGCAAAGTGAAATCAGAGCAATTGCGTAGGAAGTTTCTTCTTCGGTTGCACGAGTTTGTGGTCGGACTGCAGCAACCGCAGTTGCACCGCAAATTCCAAAACCCACACCTATAAGAAGTCCTAACTCACTGGTTACTTTAAATATTTTTGTTAAAAGTAGAATTCCAAATATTGTAAAACTGACAACTAGCATGACAGTTAAAACACCTTTTAAACCTATCGCCTTAAGCGAAGTGACAGAAACTTGTGCGCCTAAAAGCACGACCCCGGATCGAAGTAATCTCTTGCCAGCGAATGAGCTCCCGCTCTTGGCCCAATCTGGCCAACTCCAAAAATTTGCCATAGCGAAACCAAATGCAACGCATAATGCAAGCGGACTAATCGCAGGTTGAATCTCATTAATCAAAAAAGAGAGCGCAACTGGAATTGAAATCAGCGCCAATCCGGGAAACTTAGTTTTCATTAAACACCCAACTTTTCTGCCCATAAATTAATACTTGAAATAACGTTATCGGCCACAGTTATCTCGTCTTGAGCATGAAGCGCCAATGGATTTACTCGTGAACTTCCAGGCAATCGTCCTCCTGAATCGACAACAGCTTCCGCAAAATCCTTTAGTCGAGATTCACCATTAACAGAGAGTTTCGATGCGTCTATTGCGATAACAAAATGGGCAATTTCTTGTGGAAGTGCAGCTTGATCACTCGCAAACATATCTGGGATATCACGAGCCAATCTCGGACCGATTAGTACGCCAGTCAAAGATTCAACGAGAGTTGCTAAAGCAAAACCTTTTACTCCACCGAGCGGAGCCAACATTCCCGCCAAGGCTTCTTTCGCATCAATTGTCGGAAGACCTTCTTTGGTAAAAGCCCATCCTGGCTCTAAAGGTTCACCATTTTGAGATTTTGCCGCAATTTTTCCTCGAGCAACCGCCGAAGTTGCCAAATCAATAACTGTAGGAGGGCTCGTTGGAATACCCGCAGCAATAGGCGATGTTGAAAGAAGTGGTTTCTTACCTCCCCAAGGTGGCATAACTGCTGGCCCAGTACTGAAAACAATTCCTACTAAGTTTCGATTAATCATAGGCCAGGTATAAATACCAAGAGCACCGCAATGTGAAGAGCGACCTACTCCAACTGCAGCAATTCCATTTTCCTGTGCTCGTTTGGCTGCTAGATCGGAAGCATGATGTAGCTGCCAATGACCTAAACCATCGTGTCCATCAAAAATAACTAAACTGGGCATATCAGTAACTACTGATAATTCAGCTCGAGGATTAATTCCGCCCGCCATTATTCTTTCAAGATAAAATGGTAAACGCATAAGTCCATGACTCGGAATATTCCATCTATCACTTGCAATGATTGCATTCGCCGAAACTTTCGCATTTACTTCACTTAATCCAGATTTTTCAAGGAGAGCCGTGGCCAAATTTCTGTACTTTCCTAATTCAACTTTAGCCATCTATCTCAACGACTCTCTAATTGCACCAACTGGGTGAGTTGCTGATTTTCCATTGAGAACTAATGAAATGTTATCGACTAATATTTTATTAATTTTGCTCTGACTTTCTCGAGTAATTCCTGCAATGTGTGGCGTCAGAATTACATTAGGAAGTTTCTCTAGTTCTCCGATGGTTGGTGGCTCAGAAGCTCGAACATCTAAAGCTGCCCCAGAAATATGCCCAGAATTGAGGGCGTCAATGAGATCTGATTCATTAATGACTTCCCCTCGACCCACGCTTACCAGGAATGCTCCAGGCTTCATCTGGCTAAATCGAAGTGCGTTTAATAAGCCCTGCGTTTCCTTTGTTGCTGGCATATGAATACTTATTATGTCGGCAGCTTTGAGCACATCATCAAGAGAACTTAGCCAAATCTTCAAACCTGTGAGGCGAGCATCATTAGCTTTTACAAAAGGATCAAATCCAACTAACGAAACACCAAAACCGGAGAGAATTTGTGCCGTTGCAAGTCCTGTAGCACCACACCCTAATAAACCCCAAGTGAGACCAGATAGCTCGCGCCCCGCCTTTCGATTCCATTTTCCACTCTTGGTTTCATAATCTGCGTGTGGAATATTTCGAAGTAGCGACAAGGCTAATCCAACTGTAAGTTCACCAACACTAGTTGCATTTGCACCAAGACCAGCAACTACAACAACTCCGTGCTTATTGGCTGCCGCCACATCAATGTTATCTAGACCGACTCCGGCTCGAGCAATAATTTTTAATCGTGGTGCAGCCACAATTAACTCTTCTGTGACTTGCGTTCTATTACGCACGACAAGTGCAGTGGCTTGTGAAATTGAATTGAAAAGTTGCTCTTTCTTGTTCCAAAGATCAGGGTCCTGCGTTGTCGGATTAGATTTTGCTAACTCCTCAAACGCAGGTCCCCAAACATCTTCGGTGACCAGGATCATTATGCGCTGATATACAACTTCGTAAAGGTGTACTCGCGATGACCAAGTGCTTCAGCAGCGGAAAGTCGACCATTCACGCAACGATAAATCACTTCCATCATTCGATCTCCAGCTTCCTTGAGTGAATACTCGAAGGACAAAAGTCCGGAAACATCAAGATCAATATGTTCTTTCATATTCGCTGCAGTCTTCTTGTTCGCGGTTAATTTCAATACTGGCTCAATAGGGTTTCCAATGACATTACCTTGACCAGTTGGAAAGAGATGAATCACTGCACCTGCAGCGGCCATCAGCGTTATGCACTCCGCGGCTGCCGAAGATGAGTCCATGAAATAAAGCCCTGGTTTATTTCGATCAGGCGCTTCAGCTGGTTTGAGAACTCCTACTACAGGAACTGAGCCTGTTTTGGCGATATTTCCCAACGCCTTCTCTTCAATGGTTGTTAATCCACCTGCGATATTTCCTTGAGTCGGTTGAGACCCTAAGAGATTTGCACCCGTGGACTCAATGACTTCAATGTATTTGTCATAAGTGCTTTGAAATAGATTTCGACACGCATCATCAATGCATCGATCTGCTATGAGATGCTCGCCACCAGTAAGTTCTGATGTTTCACCAAAAAACACAGTTCCGCCTGCCGCCACCCAGCGATCTACTGCTTCAGATGTAGTAGGGCAAGATCCTAAGCCGCTGGTTGTATCAGATTCACCGCACTTGATACTCATGATTAAATCGCCAATTTCTGCTGGCGTGCGCTGAATTTCTGAAGCGTCTTGTAAAAACATCGCTGCAACACGTGATGCGTCAGCGATAACAGCAAGATCGCCTCTTCCTTCAATGGAAAATGTCGCAACTGGTTTTCCAGATGAAGCTATTCCTTTTGCAACTCGATCTGTCCACTTTGGTTCGATGCCAATCACTACAACAGCGGCCACATTTGGATTTAGGCCTGTTCCGATAAGCGTTCGGAAAGTTAATTCCAAATCTTCGCCAAACTGCAGACGGCCGTAAGCGTGGGGCAATGCAAGTGTTCCCGGAACAACTTTTGCTACGGCTTCTGCGGCAGCATTTGATAAGTCATCAACGGGCAAAATAATGACGTGATTACGAATTCCCATCGTTCCATTTGGACGACGAAATCCGGTTAAGCGCGGCTGGCTTCCCATCGATAACTCCTCATGTTGTGTGTGTGGACATAATCACCTTTTTTAATTGGCTGCGAAGCTAGGCCAACTTGAATTCCGTACTTAATTATTGCTTCACCTGCCGCATGATCTTTCAAAGCAAATTTATGCCCTAATGGGATTGCCTGATTAAGAACTGCGGTGTGGAGAGTTCCTTCTTTAACAGATGCACCGTTAAGAGTTCCTGGTTGTAAATCATCAACTGCAACCGCGACGCTGTCGCCATCGTGGTGGAGTAGAAATTGCGGCGGATTATTCGCCATGAAGCCCTTCTTTCCCCGATTACTCACGACCACCTCACTATCAGTGGTCTGACCTCTTACGGGTTATCTAAGCGTAATTCACGCGCTCCGTCTACCCCCGAAACTCCTAGTGGTCTAACCTGTGGGTATGAATAAGGCTCTTCGCTACGGAATTATCGGCTCCGGAAGCATGGGTAGAGAACACATTGAGAACCTTAAGGTGATGGATGGTGTCGCTGTCACTGCGATTAGTGACCCATATGAACCTTCTCGAAAGGCGGCTTTGGCTCTAGCCCCCGACGCCAAATCGTTCACTTCTCACCAAGATCTGCTTTCGTCAGGATTGGTTGATGCAGTCGTAATTGCCACTCCTAATGACACTCACGTAGATGTACTACAAGATGCACTAACTACAGATTTAGCAGTATTCGTTGAGAAACCTCTGGCCACTCGCATTGAAGACTGCAAAAAAATTATTGAATGGAATTCTCGACGCAAAGCTCTCACCTGGATGGGATTGGAATATCGGTTTATGCCTCCAGTGAATGAAGTTGTTCAGCGAACAAAAAATGGTGACATTGGAAATGTTAAACATGTTTCGATTCGTGAGCATAGAGAACCTTTCTATCCTAAAGTTAATAATTGGAATCGCTTTAGCGATCGCACGGGAGGAACACTTGTAGAGAAATGTTGCCACTATTTTAATCTTATGGATTTAGTTATTGGAGAACATCCAACAACAATTTACGCTTCAGGAAGTCAGATGGTTAATCATCTTGATGAAAATTATGATGGCAAATCTGCAGATATGATTGATAGCGCATTCGTAATTTTAGAATATGCAAATGGCGCACGCGCAATGTTAGACCTTTGTATGTTTGGCGAAGGTTCACATGACAAAGAGATTTTCACAGTAGTAGGGGATTCCGGAAAACTAGAATCATTTTTACCTTCTCACAATGTCCGATACAGCAAAAGAGCAGACTGGGGCAAAGCGTTATCTTGGGGAGCTGGTGGACGCGGTGGAAGTGAACAAAAAATAGTTCTTGATCTCAACGTGAAATATCTTGGACATCACTATGGCGCGTCATACATAGAACATGTGAAATTTAGAGATGCAATTCTCCAAGGTAAACCACCTGAAGTAACCCTCGAAGACGGAGTCTCATCCGTTGCAATTGGCCTTGCAGCACATAAAAGCATTGCTGAGAAGCGCCCAATTCAACTCAATGAAATTCTCAATTAATCCTTTATTTCTGGAGATTCCAAGGTTGAGCGTAGGTATCGACGATATCGCTTAGCTTTTTTAACCGTGGAATCGCAACATTGCGAAGCGCTTCAGGAATGTTCTTCGCACTTACTAAATCTGCCCATACTGCTCGACCGGCAAGGAAGCCACTTGATCCGCCTTGGGAACATGCTTTTACTGCATCCGCAAAATGTTCCGTTTTTACACCATTAGACAAAACAACCCAAGGCTTACCAATTGCATCAGTGATTCGCTCTGCATTCCTGCGAACTTTACTTAAATCTCCTTCGCCATGAAAAGGAACTTCTGCCTTATAAAGGTCTAATCTCCACTTTGACGCTTCTCTTGCTGCAGAGATTAATTCTTCCTCTCTATTGAATTCACGCGAAGAATCATTTGGAGGTTTGACTATTATCTCAATTATTGATGGCAAGTTTGCCATGTCACACAACTTGTTAAATTGTGACACTAACTCGGCACGCTTCTCGGCACTTTCATCCGACCGCCACAGTACAAGGAATTTCAGACCAACTGCACCAATTTTTTTCATTCGTATTGGATCTACTTCGCTGTCTATCTCAGTCGCGGTTGCAGCGCCACCCGGTGGTCCTACGAGAAGATCCGCAGCAGCGATTAATCCACATGATGGATTCAATGCGCCTTCATCAACGATTGCATCAATACCAAATTCTTGATCGACTAAAAGCGCCGAAGCAAAAGGTGAGAGTTCCCTCGCAACATCAACCTTAAATTGGGTTAATTGTGAATTAGGAACTGGAGTACTTTGGTTTTTAGCAAACATGCCTCTTAACGCTTCACGCTGATCAACCGCAACCATCGCAAGCCCACCAGAATTTCGAGCCAATTTACTTAAGTCTCGACTCATGAATTCTCCTTTAGAAATTTCTCGAGTTCTACTGAATTTGGAATTGCAGATTGTCCATCAAGACCACGACACGAAAGTGCTGCAACCGCATTCGCACGCCTTAAAGCTTCAGAAAATGTGCGGTTTTCGCACATTTGCGCAACCAATGCGCCATGAAAGACATCGCCCGCTCCTAACGTGCTGACAACTTCAACTGAGAAAGGTTTCGCAACTACCAATCCATCTTTCGTCGAATAACCAGAGCTTCCATGTGAACCTTGAGAAGCGACGACATAATTTTTTCCATAATCCCCTTCCTTCTTAAGGGCGTTTTCAAGGGCTAACCCGCTATTTCGTTTGAGTAGTGACTTGTCGGTTGGTGCAAATAAATCAACCGACGATGAATCAAATTCTGCAATGTCGTACCCTGCATCAAAAGAAATCTTCGGTCCCATTCCGCGTGTGATTCCCAATGCAGAAAGTTGCTTCACCCCCACTTGGTCCACATGTAACCAATCAGTTGATCTAGCAATTTCAAGAGCTTTTGAATTCGGTTTAACTTGTAGAGGTGGTTGGCGAGTACTGATCGCCCGTGATTGATGTTCTTTTGAAACAACTACAACAGATCCTGCTGTTGGATTTTCTCCGACAGAGATTCCTGAGATATCAATTCCTTCACTCTTGAATATTTCTAAAACGAACTGACCATCTTCGTCATCACCGATGACACCACTAATCGCAGTTGAAATTCCAAGTCGAGCAAGCGTCACCGCTGCAACTGAGGCAGGTCCTCCCCCCGCTCGAATAACTCTCTCTGCAACTACTCGTTCATCTTCCGCAGGATACTTATCAACTAGCGCAATAGTGTCGACTGTTATTACTCCGACACATAAAACTTTTGGAGAACTCAACTTCGAGATCGCTTCTTTGCGTCATTTAAAGCCGTAGTTCGTGCACCATAAATGTGCTGGTGCGTAATTTTTGCGGCTAATTCACCATCGCCATTTTCAATTGCACTCAGAATTTGTTCATGCTCACTTCGAGAAATTTCAATTCTCCCTGGTAGCCGCAATGTTGTCTCCATGGAAAGCCGCATAACATCCTGCAAAACTCCTAGTGTTTGATTGATAAAACGATTCCCTGCAATTCCGACAATAGTGAGGTGGAATTTTGCGTCCAGCACCTGAAGTTGATCATAATCAACTGGTTGTGCATTTGAAATTTGTTGCATTTGATTTAACGTCGTTCGAAGAGTTCGCAAGTCCTCTTTTGTGGCTCGAGTAGCAGCCCATCGAGAAGCTGGTACTTCCATTACCTCACGAGCATCAAAAAGTTCATTTAAATCATGGGTTTTCGCAATGACAGCGGCACGCAATTCTTGGGCAACAATAGGTTCAGAAACAAAAGTTCCTTGTCCATGTTTAATTTCGACTAAACCTTGAGCTTGCAATATGTGCAATGCCTCTCGAAGACTTGGTCTAGATACCTCTAGTAATTCAGCAAGTTGACGCTCAGGAGGAAGGGAATCTCCTGCTCGCAACTTTTGCGTTTCAATTATGTCAACGACCTGCGCAGCAATGCGAGATGCTCTGTTTGGAAGCGCCGTAACTCTTGCGTTCACACTCATCCTTTCACTGCGCCTTGCGTGAGTCCCGCGATAAAAGAGCGTTGGAACATCAAGAACATAACAATCATGGGTAGAGACGCTACAACAATTGCCGTAAAGATCATGTTGTACTGAATGAGATATTCACCTCTGAAATCAATCATGGCAAGAGGTAACGTTTTCTTGTCTAATTGAGTAATAAGCATAAGTGGATAAAGGAGATCGTTCCAACAAATGACAAAGAGAAAGATTGCAGTCGCTCCAACTGCTGGTTTAGCTAATGGCAATGCAATCGATCGATAATTTCTCCATAAACCAGCACCGTCAATATTAGCTACTTCAAACATTTCTTTTGGTAACTCTCTAAAGAAGGTAGTTAAGATAAATATTGAAATTGGTAGAGTAAGCGCCACATTCACAAGTACTAGCCCTAGAAGAGAATTTGTTAGATGCAATTTAACGAAGAGTAAATATATGGGAATGATATTTACCTGTCCTGGAATTGCTAACCCGATTGAGAAGAGTAGAAACAAAACTTTTCCCGTCACAGTAATTAGCCTGGAGAGCGCAAATGCAGCCAAACTCGCCAAAAAAAGAGTTATGACAACTGAGGAGATAGAGACAATCAAACTATTTTTAGCTGGAATCCATACCCTCCCTGACGCAAAGAGGCGTTTGAAGTTTTCGAAATTTAATTGATCTGGGAGAGCTAGAGGTTCGGAAATTATTTTTGCATCACTCTTAAAAGCACCCATTACTACTATTGAACACGGAACTATTATCAACACACCAAATAATGCCAATAGTGAATTCTTAATAACTTGATACCGCATCACTTCACCCCATAATCAAGGCGAAGAGTTCTACGTTGTAGCCACGTGATAGCAAGCACCATCAAAACAAGAATAACGGTTTGTGCAGCCGCATAGCCAAAACTAAATCCCGCAAATGCATTTGTGTAGATCAAAGTTACAAGGATTTGACTCGCATTTTGTGGGCCTCCATTAGTCATCGTATAAACCAAGTCAAATGCACGGAACGTTTGTATTGTCGTATATGCGACTACAACTGCTGTAGTTGGAAGCGCCATAGGCCATGTGACGCTTTTGAATTGTTGCCATCTCGATGCTCCATCTACATCAGCAGCTTCATATAGTTCTTGCGGGATTTGTTGGAGACCTGCCACATAGATAACGACCATTTGTCCTGTGTGAAACCAAACCTGTGAGATAGCCACGGCGAGAAGAGCATATTTCTCATCCCCAAGCCAATTTAGTGCAAGGAAATCGAGACCAACTTTTTTGAAAAGCGCGTTAATAAAACCGTAATTTGAGTCATAAAGAGATATCCATATTAGTCCTACAGAAACTGAAGAAAGAATTGTCGGAAAAAAGTAGATTGTTCGAAGAGCAATATTGGTCTTAGTATTTTTTACTAAAAAAGTAGCAAACATTAACGAAAATGCCGTCTGAAAAAATACTACAAATAGCGTGAATCGCAAATTATTGTTTATAGACTTTAAGAAAACATCATCATTGGTGAACATGTAAGTGAAGTTGCGGAATCCAATATTTTCAGGCGGGTTTACCCCGTCCCAGCGACGGGTTGCGTAGAGCAGATTGCTTAAAGCTGGGTAGAGATAAAGGAATCCATATATCAGGAATGCCGGCAGGGCCATTAAGGCCAACAACCTATTTTCCTTCTTCTTGTACTTTAATAACTTTTTCTTCGTAGGCCGAAGAGCAGTTCCACCACTTTTCGTGACAGAACTGCTCTCGATTTTACTTACTGACCTGATTACTACTTGCCCAAGTTCTGCTTAATAATCTTGGACTTGTCAGCGAGCATTGTGGTCAAGTTGCTACCAGTAGCTGCCGCAATTAATGCATCCTCAACTACATCGCGCACTTTCGCTTGTGGAAGGAGGAAAAGGAAGCGTGGTGCAAGCAATAGCTTCTTACCCATGATGTCTGATGTATTGAGTAAGTCTACGTTTGCTGAGTAGTCGGCATTCACAACTGAAGTGTGCTGTGATGAAGCGACGCCGTAATACTGAGCAACGCTTGGCTGCAATAGGTACGACATAAATGCACGCGCTACCTGTTGATCTTTTGTTGACGCTTTCGCATTAACGCTCAAGATAAAGGTGTTATTCGTAATTCCTTCGTAAATAGGTTTATCATCAGTAAGAATTAAACCCATCATCTTCATCTTGCCAGCCATATCTGGATTGACTTTTGTTACCGCAGCCATACAGAACGTTCCGCATGGATATATAGCAGCTTTACCTAGTGCAAAGTCAGATGGCGCAACAGTGTCGTTGTAACCAGAAACGTTTGGTGGGAAGCAACCTGCATCGCCCATTTGTTGATACTTGGTTGCAATTCCTTTAAACCATGTGCTCGTAAGGTCAGTTGTGCCAGCCTCAAGATCAGCAATGTTTTTGGTCAATGTTGCGATGTCAGGAGCAGAGTTCATTAAGAACGAGTTGAAAATCTGTCCGCCATTTCCACGTGTAGCCGCTGGCCATGCAAATGGAATAACTCCAGCCGCTTTTGCAGTCTTGCAGAATGCCAAGACTTGTGTGAAGTTAGTTGGGACTTTCCAACCCTTCTTAGCGAACATATCCGCGTTATAAAGCGGATTGTTGAAAAGTGCTTGATAAGGAGCGCCATAAATTTTTCCATCTACAATTCCTGGAGTTAAAGCGCTCTTTACGATGTTGTTGGTTACAAATCGCTCACTTGAAAGATCGCGAAGTAATCCACCATCATAGAATTGTTTGAATTGTGCACCACGCATGGTGGCAAAAATTGCAGCCTTTGGGTTAGTGCTGATTTTTGAATACGCAAGGTTTGCATATGAAGTCGAGTCTAAAATAACTTGTTTGACTGTAGTTCCTGGATTCGCTGCTTGGAACTGGGAAATGATCTTGTCAAAATAAGCTTGGTCTTCACCGCGCCAATGATGAAACTCAATCGTTCCGCCTGAAACGCGAATTGCTGGTTGAGGTTGTCCACCAGAAGAGTTAACTTTTACGCGAGCCCAGACTAATTTTCCGGCCTTATCTTTCACGCAAATTAGCGATGTTGACGAGATGCCGGTATTTGATCCTTCATTCTCGCAACGCTGACCGAGAACTGGTGTTGTTTCAGCATGAACTGCTGCTAACGATGTCGCGAGAAGTGCCGCAAACACCGAAGCAACTACTCCAAGTCTAAAGCTCAACTTAGAGTGGGATTTGTTATTTATTTTCATCCGATTTTTCCTCCGTTGGATGGATGTTGGTTGTGCTTACCATTCTGTGAGGGGTATCCCTAGTAGTTGCGCCGCTCGTCGTAAGCCGGGACGCACATCAACCCATGAAATCACGAGATGATGTGGGTATCCACGAGTGACGATTCCATTAACCAAAGAAGCAGCATTCGGTTCTGTCCGTACCGTTGCTGTATTACCTTGGAAGTGATTGGGAGCAGGGATTGATTCCCCTCTACTCACAACCATACGTAGACCTGACTTGTTCATCGGGTCTACATCCCGATCAATGCGTACCAGGGTTACTGGTCCGGTTTTAAGCGGGAAATTTCCAGCGACGCCTAAGCGTCGATTGCAGTGAATTGATTGAGTTGCGTCATTTGGAGTTGCGGCTAATTTTGTTGCGGCAGAGCCACAATGCCAGAGGCGAATAATGTTCTCCTCTGAATTTATATCAACGATATCGACCAAATAATTTTCATCTGAACCTAATACTTCACACAGCAACATAGTCACAGCACCGAGGACATCTCGCTCGCATGTTGTCACTGTTCCACGATCTGAAATACGGCCAAGCGCTGAACAGACACAAGCGCCCAAATCAGTGGGAAATTCAGGCCAACATCGAACCGCAATGGCGTCTAGGGAGTTTTCTTTACTCCACTCATCAAAGGCAACTTCAACGCCACCTACTTTTATAGATTGTTCTTCATTTACTTGAGCACGGGACGGTTGCGCTTTAACTGCGCTGGTATGTGCCGCAAATGCCCGTTCGTGGGGGACATTTGAAATCTTTTCAAATGCACTTGCGATAGAGATTGGCAGAATATTTAAACCGAAAATTTGCTTCAATTTTGCGCCATCGAAAGTACATGGAGTGAAACCGTTTGGCGCTTCTCCTATAGTCCCAATCTTCTTTCCTGAAAGTTTAGAAAGAGCTTTATTAGTCTCCGCTTCATCGCCTAAAGGTCCATCGACGGGAGAAGGTGCGGTGTCATCAGGCAATCTTCCTTTGAGAGCTGCTGAAAGTTTAGTTCGCACCGAATCTTCATTTGCGTTTCCATGTAGATGTCGAACTGATTGGCCCGCCGTTATCAGTGCATGCGCAGCCAAATTAGCTCCACACATTGAATTCAATTTTAATCTCTCGCCAACTTCTCCAGGTTCGCGCATTGACCACAAGAGAACTGGACCAGGTACTTTGCTAAATAGTTCAACAGCAGGAGAGGCATCCGAAAAAGAGGCCATAAATAAAATATTGAGCGAAGCAGAAGGCACGACCGCCTTAGCTACATCCTCTGGTGTCATGATTAATTCGGTAGGCCCAACTACTTCCGCGCCAAGATCTTTCAATAATTGACGGGCACTTTCAAAATTTGACTGGGCACAAGTAAGGTCAAAGGTTGGCCGCGCAAGTGCGACCAAGGCAACTTTGGACATTCGCCCCCCAGTGGTAAGACCTCTTGAACCCTGAGCGTGCCACTACGCGTGACAAAAGGTCAATAGGTAAGACCACGTGTTTAGCGACGAAGTAAATCTGGGCGGAATCGACCGCCTACATCCCTGCTTGGCCACTGTGGATCTGAGGTACATAAGCGAACGCCGTCAATAGTCGCCAACCACGTATCCTCAAGTTTCCACCCCTTACCCGTAGGGTTCCAGGCGATTGGTTGATTGAGGGCAATTGTTCTTTCTTCCGCCAGTGATGCTGGCCAATCTCTCGGTAAATACCCGGTTGGCCCACCTTGATGATGACGTTGCCACTCGTCGCTTTCATATCCGTTCTCACCATAAGTCTTTGTAACTGTTCTTATTACATTTCCAAAAGTTTCTCCCACTTTTGTTGCATCAAGAAGCCCACGCTCAACATTAAGCAGGCCCGAATATTCTTTTTCATACTCATCAGATAAAGGATCAAAGGTAACAATTCGAGTTACAGACGCGATTAATCCTTTTCGCTTGGCACAAATTGACGCTACGACACGACTCCCAACTAAGGAGGATGTAGGTAAAGGATGCCGGTATTTCATCACTCGCTCTGATCCAGCTATGCCAATAAATGCAATTTCTAAATCTCTCTCCCACAAAGCTTGCGAAATTCGACCAGCAACATCAATCTCACGATCGTTTCGCATGACTAATTTCATAGCAGCGCCCAAAGCTATTGCCGCATCTGCTGATATTTTTAGAAATCTATCTCGATCATAACTTGTTAGCGATTGACGAGCTTTCTCTAATTCAATACTTACATCGATTCGGTCTCCGCCTGGTTGATCAGATCCTGCAACCTTTCCTGTTGGAAGTTTTCCATCTCGACTTTCCCACCAGTCAATTTGCTCAATGCGAATCGAATTTGGCAATTCTTCGTCTTTTAACCGTGGCGCTTCAATGGAATTGGTAACTGCAATTACTTCCGCTTGCGTTACAACAATATCAAGACATGACATGTCAATTGTGCTTGGAACGTGAGCTCTACCAGCAATGAACCAAGCAATATTGGGATTTCGACGGATCACTAATGATGAGAGCCCGTGAGCCGCAATGATTGAACGCACCTTTGCCAATCTCTCATCGAATCCTGCATCAGGATGTGGCATTGACGTTCCCCTTTAGCGTGTGAATTAGATTTCTCCGACAATTCTGTCACATGATCATAATTTGCTCTGTCAAAGTAGGTTTGCAAGGCCTTTTTGCAACTTGTCACTAAGATACTTAAAAATTATAGAAAAATACTTCTTAGGTTTACCCTTGCGATATGAGCGCGGTATCCATTCGTGAACTTGAATCGATTGCTGAACAAGCAGAAGGTATTGAAGTTTTTGATACGACCTGGCCAATAGCTGGCGGTGGCACTGAAATAACCTCAAACTTCATGCAAGCTCTTGTCCATAATGGTTGTTACTTCGCTGGCGCTTATCTCGATGACAAGATCATTGGTGCCGCTTTTGGTTTTATTGGCATTAATGGTGGCCCACATCTTCACTCTCATATGGCGGCAGTTCTGCCTGAGTATCGAGATCTGAGCGTTGGTACGAAGCTAAAGTTGCATCAATATGAATGGGCAAAAAATAAAAATTTGCCTTTTATTACCTGGACGTTTGATCCGCTTGTAAAAAGAAATGCTCGACTTAATCTCCTTAAGCTAGGCGTAGAAGTTGCTTCGTATCACCCAAACTTCTACGGAGCAATGATTGATGATTTGAATGCTGGTGATGAATCCGATCGACTTATGGCTAAATGGTTGATTACTGATAAAGGTCCACAACCACGAGAAGAAATGTCAACAATTCCAGATGGTGCAATCACAATCGCTATTCCAGATGACATCGTAGAAATTAGAATGCGCGATGTGCAAGAAACTTTTGCTTATCGGTTTGAAGTTCGCGAAAAGTTCCAACGAGCTTTCTCATCTGGCTACTCTGTTATTGGTTTTTCAAACACTCACGGATACGTACTCGACAAGAAATGAGCCACTTCAATGAAAATCGCTAACGTCGAACTTCGCATCATTCATCTGCCACTTGTTAGACCTTTCCGTACTTCCTTTGGAACGCAAGTAGATCGTGAAATATTGATGTTGAAAGTAACAACAACCGATGGCGTCGTTGGATGGAGTGAATGCGTAGCAATGAGTGAACCGCTCTACTCCAGTGAATATCTCGCAGAATGCATGGATGTCATTAAGCGATTTTTTCTTCCTGCGCTCTTTCATAAAGGCGAGTTCACTGCCGAAGAAATCCCAGCCATTCTTCGCCCCTTCCTCGGACACCCAATGGCAAAAGCTGCAGTTGAAACTGCCTGCCTCGATGCGCAACTTCGTGGAGAAAAGAAATCACTTGCTTCCTACCTCGGAGCAGTAAAAACTAAAGTTGAATGTGGAGTTTCGGTCGGTATCGCTCCTTCAATTGAACAACTTATTGATGAAGTAACGAGCTATGTAGACGCTGGATATCGACGAATCAAACTGAAAATTGAACCGGGGTGGGACATTATTCCAGTCGGAAAAATTCGTGAACTCTTTCCAACTATTCCGCTCCAAGTAGATGCCAATCAGGCTTACTCTCGAAATGACGGACACCATCTTGCTCAACTTGATCCATTTAATCTTTACTTATCGAACAACCACTTGATGAACATGACATTCTCGGTCACGCAGAATTAGCAAAAGTCACTAAAACGCCAATCTGTCTTGATGAATCAATAATCTCTCTTCAGTCAGCAGAAGATGCTGTTGCGATGGGAGCCACTACTGTTATCAACATTAAACCTGGACGTGCTAGTGGATATCTGGAATCCAAACGCATCCACGATTTCTGTCTAAGTAAAAAAATTCCAGTGTGGTGTGGTGGGATGTTAGAAACTGGAATTGGCAGAGCTGCAAACTTAGCGCTCGCTGCACTTCCTGGATTTACGCTACCTGGCGATACATCTGCGTCATCGCGTTATTACACACGCGATATCACCACGCCATTTATCATGAATAACGGTTACTTGGATGTTCCTAATACAGAAGGAATCGGCGTAACTCCGGATATGGATTTCCTCGACTCAATCACCGAGCACGAAGAGTTACTTACGCAATAACGTATTTTGGTCCGGCTTTTTTTAACGCAGCCGCAATATTCTCGACACTTAATTCTGTGCCGCTTATATGAACAGTGCTAACTCCATTTGCTACTAAATCTATCGTGACTTCAGAAACGCCACTGAGTTCTTTCAACGCACCGCTCACGTGGTTCACACAATGACCACACGTCAATCCTTTAACTAAAACATCTTGACTCATGCCAACGATGCTACGCCGAAATCAGTGTCAGCACTAACGGAGCGATCTATAACGTCTCTCACGCCACATAAATAAGCCCTTTCAAAACCCCTAAAAAGTGGGAGGATTCAAAGGTGACCAAGCCCGTTGTCGCCCTGAAATCAGTCGTCATTCGATTCGCAGGAGATAGCGGTGATGGCATGCAACTTACTGGTGATCGCTTCACTATGGATACCGCATCACTTGGTAACGATCTCTCCACTCTTCCAAACTTTCCTGCAGAAATTCGCGCACCACAGGGCACTCTTCCTGGTGTCTCATCTTTTCAACTTCACTTCGCAGATCATCATGTATTAACAGCCGGTGATGCACCGGATGTTCTTGTAGCAATGAATCCTGCTGCGCTCAAAGCAAATATCAAGGAACTTCCTAAAGGTGCAATGCTTATTGTTGATAAAGATGAATTCACCACTCGCAATCTTCAAAAAGTTGGCTATGAAACAAATCCACTTGAAGATGGATCACTTGATGGCTACTCCATTCATGCAATTCCACTCACCTCTCTCACGGTTGGGGCACTAGCAGAAGTAGAAATTTCCAAGAAAGATGCGGAGCGATCAAAGAATATGTTCGCTCTCGGGCTTCTCACATGGATGTATCACCGACCAACAGAATCAACAATCAAATTCCTCGAAGCAAAGTTTGGAAAGAAACCAGATATTCTTAAAGCGAATCTCCTTGCATACAATGCAGGCTGGAATTACGGCGAAACCACAGAAGATTTTGCAAATACATATGAAATTGCTCCGGCAAAAATGCCAGCTGGAAAATATAAAAATATCTCTGGTAATCAAGCGCTGGCACATGGGTTAATCGCTGGCGCACAACAATCTGGTTTGCAACTCTTTCTTGGTTCGTATCCAATTACGCCGGCTTCAGATATTCTCCACGAGCTCTCTAAACATAAGAAGTTCAATGTCATTACCTTCCAAGCTGAAGATGAAATCGCCGCTGTTGGCGCTGCACTCGGTGCAAGCTACGGCGGAGCGCTTGGAGTAACTACTACTTCCGGCCCTGGAATTGCCCTTAAATCCGAGATGATCGGATTAGCAGTCATGCTCGAGCTCCCACTCATCATTATTGATGTGCAACGCGGTGGTCCATCAACAGGTTTGCCAACAAAGACTGAACAAGCAGATTTACTTCAAGTCATGTTTGGTCGAAACGGCGAATGTCCAGCAGTTGTCATCGCTGCATCTCAACCCTCTGATTGTTTTGCGATGTCACTTGAAGCAATTCGTATCGCAACTACGTATCGCGTTCCTGTTTTTTATCTCTCTGATGGCTATATCGCTAATGGTTCAGAACCATGGAAGATTCCCAACGTTTCAGAACTTCCTGATTTGAAAGTTGAGTTTGCTAGGACGCAAGAAAATTTCCTTCCTTACGATCGAGATCCAAAAACACTTGCGCGACCATGGGCAATACCTGGGACAAAAGGTTTAGAACATCGCATAGGTGGAATTGAAAAAGCTGATAAGACAGGCGCTATTTCTTACGAACCAAAGAATCACGACTTTATGGTGCGCACTCGCCAAGCAAAAATCGACAACGTTGAGGTCCCAGATCTTCACGTTGATGATCCGACCGGCGATGCCAATGTTCTCTTCCTTGGTTGGGGTTCAACATTTGGTCCGATTGCTTCTGCGGTAGAAGTTCTTCGTAGTAACGGTGAGAAAGTCGCTCAAGCGCATTTGAAGTACATCAACCCATTCCCAAAAAATTTAGGCGACGTTCTTAATAAGTATCCAAAAGTTATTACTCCTGAAATGAATCTTGGCCAGCTAGCGCTTTTGCTTCGCGCCAAATATCTCAAAGACATCATTAGCTACAACCAAGTTCGCGGTCTTCCATTCTCAACTGCAGAACTCGTCGAAGCAGCGATGGGAGTTATCAATGGCTGATATCGCACTCACAAAAAAGGATTTCACATCTGATCAAGAAGTTCGCTGGTGCCCTGGCTGTGGTGATTATTCAATACTTTCAACGATGCAATCCTTCCTCCCTGAAATGGGAGTACCGCGCGAAAATATTGTCTTCATTTCTGGGATCGGTTGCTCCTCACGCTTTCCTTATTATCTTGAAACATTTGGTGTTCATTCAGTTCACGGTCGCGCACCTGCCGTCGCATCGGGACTTGCGATAGCTCGCCCTGATCTTTCTATCTTTGTCATTACAGGTGATGGCGATGCACTCTCTATTGGTGGAAATCACCTTATCCACGCAATGCGTCGCAACGTCGAATTAAAAATTCTTCTCTTCAACAATCGCATTTACGGTTTAACAAAAGGCCAATACTCGCCAACTTCTGAAAAGGGAAAGATCACTAAATCCACCCCGATTGGTTCACTTGATACTCCTTTCAACCCCATTTCACTCGCTTTAGGTGCCGAAGCATCATTTGTTGCGCGCTCGGTTGATTCTGATCGCAAACATCTCACTGAAGTTCTCCGAGCAGCCACTGCACACAAAGGTTCAGCGCTTGTTGAGATTTATCAGAATTGCCCGATCTTTAATGATGGAGCATTTGATTCCGTGAAAGATCCTTCCACTAAAGAAGGCTCGCTCTTGCAAATGGTTCATGGTCAACCAATTAAGTCAGCGAAATATGGAGTTGTTAAGAACGACCTTCACTTTGAAGTAAAACCACTTGATCAAATAAATGAAGTCGACATCATCATTCACGACGCCCATCATCCAGATCCTTCATACGCCTATGCACTTTCTCGTCTTTCTGGATCAGAACTTGAGCATGTTCCAGTCGGGTATTCCGCGATGTTGCTCGACCGAGTTACTCATCATTGGTCCACGCCCAACTTGATGAAGTAATTAAAACTCAAGGCAAAGGTGACCTGGAAAAACTTCTCAATAGTGGCGACACCTGGACGGTCGACTAAATCTTCTAAATACTTACAAATGGTCGATTGACCGCAATCCAATCTCGTGCAGCCGCCAGTATTGCTCGATCACTCTTGCTTTCAATCTCCATTGTGAAAGAGCCCCAAATTTTGTTCGATAACTCATAGTGTTTTCGCGTTAAATATTGATCAAAGTTATCTGTCGCTCGCGCTTTACCATTCCCATGTCCAACCAATAAAACACCATCTGCATCTCGAATTAAATTAACAATCCGCTCGTAGAACTCTGGTCGCACGTGTTCCTGATCTTTTCCGCTGTGATACTGCGCCGTGTGCACGCGATGCTCAATCCCCTCGGCCCGCGCGTGAACATAAACCGGCTTCGCATCTGGTTCTAACCCGTGCAACCAGAGTCTGGCTTGATCTTGGCTCATTGCAACCAAGACCACATTTGTGTGGTTCTTTGAATTGTGATTGTGATGGTTACTCATGGCTGTGATTGCCATCTTGTTGATGAACAATGACAACAGGACAGTGAGCTTTTACTGCAGTCTTATCACTTACTGACCCAAGAAATAGATCAAGCAACGGTCCATGCCCGCGCGATCCCACCACTACTAATTCTGCGCCTTTACTCTCCTCAACAAGGACAGAAACTGGATCACCATTCTCAACTTTTGTAATCAAATCGAATGGTCGCGCATCTTCAAATACCTTATTTACTGCATGCGCTAATTGTTTTTCGGCCAGCGACTTCGGATCTATGCCAGGAATATACGTCTGCCCACCTAATCCTGCGGCCATGGTTTCGCCAACCTCATAGTGATAATCCCATGCTGTAACAGCTTCGATATACATATTGAATCGATGCGCGTGCTTTGACGCCCATTCAAGTGCGGCAATAGATCCTGGTGAATCATCGACTGCTACAACCATGCGTCCTTTATGAAGATCATTAACAGTTTTCATCTCACAGCACCTCTATTTCACGGCAATCTGCCGATTCATATGGTGCTCCGATTATTTTCCGGATAAAAGAAAAATGTCCGATCGTGAAAAAAGTGCGAGAAGAGTGTGACTTTGAAGTTAGAAACGACCGCCGGAAGAGACACCTTCCGACAACTTCTGAGACAACCAAACTGGAACCATAAATCCGATTATTAACATCGTTGCTACAACGTTAACGATAGGCGCTTGATTTGGTCTAAATAAATTATTAAAAATCCATTGTGGCAAAGTCTGAACACTTGCTCCTGAAGTAAATGTCGTCACTACGATCTCATCAAACGAGAGAGCAAAAGCTAATAGGGCACCTGCAACTAACGCAGAGCGAATCATTGGGAAGGTGACATATCGAAAAGTTTGGAAAATGCTCGCTCCGAGATCACTAGAGGCTTCTTCTAAAGAAGTTCCCATTCGTCGAAGTCGTGCTAAACATTGTTATAGAGAACCACGATACAAAACGTTGCATGTCCAACAATGACCGTGAATAAACCAAATCCGACGCCGAACGGTTCAAGAAGAGTACGAAAGGCGGAATTGAGTGCAATGCCGGTAACAATTCCCGGTAATGCAATCGGTAAAACAACGAGTAACGAAATCGTTTCTTTTCCGAAGAATTGGTACCTCGCCACTGCAAACGCTGCGCAGGTACCCAATATCAAAGCGATAACTGTTGCGCCTAACCCTGCTTTAACGCTCGTACTGAGCGCCTTCACAACACCTTCATTAGTTAATGCTTTACCCCACCACGAGGTTGTGAACCCGGTTGGTGGCCAAGAGAAGGTTTTTGATGGGTTAAATGAGTTAATCGCAACAACGATGAGCGGCAAATAAATAAAAACCAAAACTAATCCGGTTATTCCACCTAATAACCATTGCGCTCGCTTCGATAACTTCATTAGAAATTCTCCAAAGCGCCACTACGACGAACAAAGAATAAGTAGCCCAATATCGCTGCAACGGAAAGAGTGCGGCTGCCGAGGCAAATGGCAGGTTTCCTGCAGTTCCTACGTTGTCATAAATGATGTTTGCCATTAATTGCGTCTTGCCACCAACAATTTTCACCACGATGTAATCACCTAACGATAACGAAAAGGTGAAGATAGATCCCGCGATGATTGCGGGATAAATAATTGGAGTGACAATTGATCTAAACGTCTGCCACGCTGATGCTCCCAAATCACTCGATGCTTCAAGAAGTGAATCAGGAAGCCGCTCTAAACCGGCATAGATGGGCAAAATCATGTAAGGCAACCATAAATAAGCGAGCGTCAACGACGTTGCAAATAGACCATATCCTGGTGAGCTAATTCCAAGTGGTTTCAGCAACCAATCTAAAACGCCATCGTTGGAAAACATCGTTCGCCAGGCATACGTTTTCACTAAGTAACTTGCCCACAATGGCAGTACAACGAGAACTATCGCAAATGATCGTAGCTTTTGTGGCAATACTTTCGCCATAAAGAATGCAATGGGAATCGCTAACAAGGCATCAATAATGGTGACGATAAGAGCCACACTGAGTGATCGAACAGCTAATCTCGAATAAACGCTCTGAGTAAAAAGGGTGTGAAAATTATCGAGCGAAAAATTCTTAATTACTCGACCAGTAAAACTATCTACCGACCAGAAAGCAGATAAAAACATTGTCGTTAGCGACCCTAAATATGCCAGCACCAACCATGCCATTGGCGCGGCGATTAGGATCGCTAATCGACTCCGCGGATGTCTAAAAAGCCATCCACTTAACTTCATGTGTTTCTCGTTAGCCCTTTACTTCTGTCCAGGCTTGAGTCCACGCGGCGTAATCAGTACAGATCGCTCCTCGACCATCCAGACATTCTTTAGTTGGAGTGGTCCAGTAGTGAATCTGTTTTGCATACGCTGCATCTGTTGCGTGATAAGTCGCGCAGAAATTCTTATCTGCTGTGACATCGCACGCTTTAGTTTGTGATGGAGCTTCGCCGAACCATTCCGCAACTTGTGCGTTTGGTGAAGCAGAGATAATCCAATCCATCCACTTATACATGCAATTTGGATGTGCTGCCTTAGATGAAATCATCCAAGTATCAGACCAACCAGTTGCACCTTCTTCTGGCAGAGTTGCATCAACTTTCACTTTCCCATTGGAATTGATCAAGTTAACAATCACTTGCCATGAGGTGCCAAGGACTGTATTTCCTTGCTCATATGACTGAACTGCCTTGGTGTAATCCGACCAGTACTCGCCAATGATCAACTTCTGTTGCTTCAACAGATCTACTGCCGCAGCAAGTTGCTTCTCATCTAGGGCGTATGGATCTTTGATTCCTAAATCAGGCTTGGTCTTCATCAAATACAACGCTGCATCTGCAATATAAATAGGTGAGTCATAAGCGCTCACTTTTCCTTTATATGGTGAGTTTGCATCGAAGACTGCGCCCCAAGAAGTTGGTGCAGTTACTTTTCCATTTGTGTATGCCAAAACGTTTGCGCCCCAACCATGTGGCACGCCATACATCTGACCATTGACTGAGTTCCATGGTTGACCTTTGAGGAAATCGGTCACAGTTGCGTAATTTGGAATCAAGTCAGTATTAACTGGTGCAACATCGCCACCATAAATCAATCGAAGTGTTGCATCGCCAGATGCAGAAACACCGTCATATTCGCCGGTCTTCATCAATGTGACCATCTCGTCAGAAGTATTTCCGACTTTAACGTTCACCTGGCAACCGGTTGCTTTTTCAAATGGAGTTACCCAGTCAACAGCTTTATCTGTGCTGCCATCTTCGGCATATCCCGCCCACGCAATAATGTTGAGCGCACCTTCACCATCGCCAACCGACTTTGCCATTGGAATATCCGGTACTGCTGAAGCAGAAGAGTCATTGCTCTTGCTACATCCTGACAGCACAAGTACCAATGCTCCAAAAATCGCAAGAACTTTCACACGATTTCGCATGTACTCTCCTTCTCGGCTTTCACCGATTACTTAACCTGAAATTCGTATTTCGAATCCCAGGCAATCTCCACGGATGACCCCAGAGTTACTGAGGCATCGTTATCGTGAAGCAAAGTTACTTTCTCCCCGCTCAAAAGTTCTACAACTACTCGCAAAAAAGAACCCACAAAAACCACTTCTTTTATGGTTCCGGTCGCTCTGCGATCTCCACTCCCGTTCAAAGCGATCTTCTCTGGTCGGATGCTCCAGATTCCGCTCTTTCCAATGACTGAGCCGCTAATCAAATTCGAAATTCCAACAAAATCTGCCACAAACTCACTATTGGGATGTGAATAGATTTCTTTTGGATTCCCCACTTGAACAATCTTTCCTTGACTAAAAACCGCTATTCGATTCGCCATGGTTAACGCTTCTTCTTGATCATGAGTGACAAAGACAAATGTAATTCCGAGTGAGAGTTGTAGCTCCTTCAACTCGCTCTGCATCTGGTGCCGCAACTTTAAATCCAAGGCTCCAAGTGGTTCATCCAATAACAAAACTTTTGGCTCATTGACAATTGCTCTCGCCAAAGCGACTCGCTGACGTTGTCCACCTGAAAGTTGTGATGGTTTGCGCTCTTCATATCCCGATAGTGAAACTCTCTCTAGAGCTTTACGTGCTCTGGCTCGTCGTTCGTCTTTAGCGACACCTTTTACTTTAAGCCCATACTCGACGTTTTCAATTACTTTCATATGTGGAAATAGCGCATAATCTTGAAAGACTGTATTTACATCTCTATTAAATGGTGGTTCTCGAAACATCTTTGCCATTAATGAAAACGTTCCCTGAATCAGGTAATTCAAAACCAGCGATCAAGCGGAGTACTGTTGTTTTGCCCGAACCACTAGGGCCTAACAAGGCAAAGAACTCACCATCATTTATTTCAAGGTCTACCCATCGACCGCCTTGACCTCACCAAAACTTTTCCGCAATCCCGCTAATTTGATGGCTGTCGGCACTGGTGGAGTATTACATTCACAGAGTTGGTAGACAAGGAATTCGTATCTTCGGGAGTAATCTTTATACATGAGTACTTTTCGAATCAGAAAGACTCTTCGAGCAGGTTCATTCGTATTTGGAATTTCAGCGCTTTTTCTATTGGTTTTACCGAACCTATTCCTCGAACTTTTAGGGCTGGACAAAAGTGACTCACTAGTGTGGTCCATGAGAATGATTGGCATTACCGTTTTTGCTTTGGCTGGAAATATGTGGAACAACGCGGGACAAAGCAGTGATGCTCGAGTCGAAAATGTTGCAAAAGTAATGTGCCTAAGCGCTGCTT
>RFMS01000179.1 GCA_009927575.1 Actinomycetota bacterium | reverse complement strand
GCCGTAATAAATAGCGGCAAACATAATGAGAGCTGATGCGGGGCTTACTGTGTATGTAATAGGAAGGAGCAACGCGATAGTAAGCGCAGGTCCTATTCCTGGCAAAACTCCGATGAGAGTTCCGAGAAATGTACCGATTAACCCAAAGAGCAAATTTGTGAGCGTAAGTGCGCTGCTGAATCCATGAAGAAGATCGGTCACGCTATTCATAAAATTCCTTTAAAAATTCCAACAGGAAGATCTACATGAAGGAAGTGGGTAAACGACACAAAAACTACTACTGCAAATATAAAGGCGAAAATTGTTGCTCGTACGATTCGCTTATCACCGAACGCAAAAACTATTCCTACAAATGAGACGGTTGTCGCAACTACGAATCCGCCATGATTAATGAGAATTAAATAAGCGACAATCGACCCGAGAACATATAGAAAACTTACATAGTCAGTTTTTTCAATTGTGTCGCCTGGTTCTAAGCCTTCCGGTACTGCTGTATTTCCTCGAACAATAGAGATAGCAAGTACAAGACATAAGACCATGAGAAATATTCCGATGACATACGGGAAAAGCGTTGGCTTCACCGTCATGTTTAGCGCTGGCAATTCAGTTCGAGACGTATCCCAAACTGCTATCGCTCCAATGAGAAAGAGTGAGCCCACAAATGCGAGCTCACTCTTTGCACCTTTTTTCATTTTAACTTTATTGATTCCTTTGTGATTTCTTAACTCAGACTCTTAGTAGAGTTTGAAATCCTTCAGAATCTTCAAGATCGAAGTAACTTCGGTCTTTAACCATGTAGTAAATGGCGTTCCGACGCGATATTCATCGATCCAAGAGTTCGCCTTTAACATCGCTGCCCATGATGGTGAGTTATGAGCGGTGTCGATAACTTTGAGCATGTTGAGATAGTCAGCTGCTGGTAGATCAGCTGGTGCCAACAAACCGCGCCAGTTACCGAAGGTGAGATTCACTCCTTGTTGAACGAGGGTACGACCCTTGATTGTTGCCAATGGCTTTGGTGAAGTAACCGCAAGAATTCTCATTTTGCCTGCAGCAACATACGAAGCAAATTCTGAGGTACCAGAAATTCCGGCTGCAACGCGGCCAGAAATAACATCTGGTGTCAAAGTTCCGCCACCTGAG
>RFMS01000137.1 GCA_009927575.1 Actinomycetota bacterium | reverse complement strand
CGAGCCCCCCACCGGAATCGAACCGGTGACCTTTTCCTTACCATGGAAACGCTCTACCGACTGAGCTAGGGGGGCGAAAAAAGTTAGCCGAAGGGTATCGGATGCAAGATGCATCCACCAAACGATTCTCTTAATTACGCAGACGGATCGAGAACTATTTTTCCCGTTGTTGTACGCGCCAACATTGCACGATGGGCATCAGCAGCTTTCGAAAGAGGAAAAGTCTGCCCCACTATTACTCGTAATTTTCCAGCAGCAATCAATGAAAAGAGTTCAGCAATCACATCGCCCATTAGTTCTTTTTTGCCAAAACAATGTGCCAACCAGAATCCAGTAATAGTTCTACTTGTTCCCATCAATGAACCAGAATGTATTGGAGTTGGTGCGGTGCGAGATGCCATTCCATATGTCACCATGCGTCCAAATGGTGCAAGTGCATTAAGCGACTGATCAAAAGTTTTACCGCCAACCATTTCTAATATCAAATCAACTGGTTTTCCATTATTTGCAGCGATAAGTGCTTTTGTTAAATCTTCTTCATGAGCATCAACAACTACATCTGCGCCAAGTTCAAGACAAAGTTTCTTCTTCTCATCACTTGACGTAACAGCAATGACGCGCGCTCCCCATAACTTCGCTAATTGAATTGCTAACGAACCAACTCCACCCGCGCCTGCGTGAACAACTACACACTCGCCACTTTTGATATGTCCAACAGTTTTGAGAATATGAAACGCAGTTGAACCTTGAACTGCCATCGCTAACGCTTCACCATCATTGACTTGTTGTGGAATCGGAATGAGTGAATCTCTATTTACTGCTGCCTTTTGGGCGTAGCCACCAGCACCAACAAATGCGAGGAATCGCTTTCCTTCATAGGTACCTACCACTTCAATTCCTGGTACGAGTGGCAACTTTTGTTTCGAGAGATAGGAATCTTCAGTTTGATGCGTATCTGCATAATTAATACCAATCGCCGTGACATCAAGCATGACATCGCCATCTCGCATAACCGGATCGGCGATTTCTACATAACGCATCACATCTGGACCACCGAATTCGGTGATCTGAATAGCTTTCATGACTAGTCCTTTATTTAACCTTTTGTCGAGCCCAAAGTGAGCCCAGAAATAAATTGCTTGCGTAATACGAAGAAGAGGATGATGGTTGGGGCAGCAACAATCATGCACCCAGCAGCAAGCAGGTTGAAGTCCGTGACGTATTCGCCTTGTAGTTGTCGAAGCGCAGATGTCACCGGGCGCTTCGAATCTTCAGACATCAAAATCAATGCCCAGAAGAAATCGTTATAAATCCAGCAACTCATTAATACTCCGAGCGCTGCCAATGGCGGACGCATCAAAGGCAACATCACATTCCAGTAATGACGGAAGACTGATGCACCATCAATGATTGCAGATTCAGAAATTTCTTTCGGAATAGTCTTCATATACGAAGAAAGAACGAAAGTTGCAAAGCCGACTTGGAAGGCCACGTGGACCAAGATGATTCCAAGGTAGTTGTTGTAGAGAAGATGGCGGTTTCCAAAGAGATCACCGACTTTAATGTAGAGCCAAAAAACTGGAATATAGGTCAAAACTATTGGCAACATATTTCCGGCGGTAAACAGAAGTAGTAGCGAGAGATTAAATTTGAAGGAATATCGTGAAACGACGAAAGCAATAAGTGACCCTAGGAAAAGCGTAAGGACTACTGCAGGCGCAGTGACATAAAAAGTATTAAGGAAGTAACGCATAATGCGCATCTTCTGAAAGGCATTGACATAATTATCGAAATTTAGATGTCGCGGACGTGAGAAAACTCCATAAGAAATAACATCGTTGTAGGGTCGAAGCGAAGTCCAAAATGTCCATAAAATCGGAAACAGCCAAATAATCGCAAAGACTCCGATAAATGCAGAAATGAATCCATCTTTAACTTTCTGCTTGTCGCGATATTTCTTATCGTGGACGATGGTTGTCATTTCAAATCCTCTTTAAAAGTGACTCGCAAATATCCGATAATCGGTCCCACACAGAGAACGAGCAAGATGACTGCGTAAGCGGCACCTTTCATGGAAATACCTTGACCAGCAAAATTCTGGAATACCAAGATATTGAGAAGTGGCCAACCTGTACTTGTTCCATAAATGATGTACACCAAGTCAAATGCTCTAAGCGATTCAATAATAGTAATCACGATAATAATGACGTTTACCGGCCTCATCGCAGGAAGAATGATTTTTCGGAACGATTGCCATTCTGTTGCGCCGTCAATTGCTGCTGCTTCCTTAAGCGATGGATCGACTGACTTCAATCCAGCTAAATACAGAAGCATGATGTAACCAATATGTCGCCACGAGGCAATCCCCATAATCACGTAGGTATTAATGCTGTAGTTTCCCCAAATAGATACCGCGTTACCAATATCTCTGCCCATAATTCCTTGAACAAAGCCACCTGGTTGCAACATGAAGTTCCAGATGATGCCAATAATTGCAAGTGAGAGAACTACGGGGATATAGAAAACTGTTTCGTAAATCTTATGACCTTTAATCTGACGATCGATTTGATATGCAAGCAAAATTCCCTAATGGCGTTGCAATAAAGGTGAACCACAACAACCAAATTAAATTGTGCTTAAGAGCTTCATAAAAAACAGGTGTGCCGAAGAAAATATTCTTGTAATTCGCTAAACCAGCCCATTTAATATCGGTAACTCGAATTCCATTCCAATAAGTAAATGACAAAATAACTGTGATAATTGCTGGAATCCATAGAAAAATAAATTGAAGGAGAGTTGGAATGCCGACAAAGGCGGCAAGAGTAAATCGGTCGCTGCGAGAAAGAAATCGGCGGTCACGAACTTTTCTGTCCGCAACCGCCGTTTTCATTTCTTTACCTTAATCTAATTCGTAAGTGTTAACGAATTAAAGTGGTGGTAGAGCATCCCATTGTGCTTGGACGCTATCAAGAATCTTGTTGAGATCCTTTGGATTCTTGAGGAAGCTCTGAATTGCAGGGCCAACAACTGGACCAGCAAAGTCGCCACGAGTATCGCGATCAAGGAAGAAGCCAATGTTCTTCGCTTCGCCGAGAACTGCGAGCTTCTGCTTATTGAATGCATCATAAGTAGAAGTATCGAAATCAGAGCTGATGTAGATGCTGGTATCGCCAGCTGCAACAGCAGCATCAATACCTTCTTTTGAACCCCAGAACTGAGCGAGATCCTTGCCGCCTTCAACGTTCTTACCGTTTGCAGCAACGCAGATTCCATCAAGAGGTGCATCAATTGAATCAATACCGTGATCTGGATTGATTGCAGGGAATGGAACGATCCAAAGATCGTCATAGTCAGCTTGTGACTTCGCTTTAAAGTCATTTGCGAACCATGAACCCATCATCATTGCACCGCACTTCTTCTGAAGAAGAAGATCGCGCATGCCATCCCATGAAATATCTAGAACGTTCTTATTCATGTATGGGATGAGTTGTTCCATGTGCTTGAACACTTCAACAGTTTGTGGATCAGTCCACTTTGCTTTTCCATTGAGCAAGTCAATGTGGTACTGGTAACCATTAAC
>RFMS01000107.1 GCA_009927575.1 Actinomycetota bacterium | reverse complement strand
GGCAAACCCAAAACTTGCTCTGGGTGGCGGAAATCTCGGTGGCGTTGACCACGTAACAATTGCAACGTTAGCGGCGACAGTAGGAGTTGCAGCGACCGATTTGAACTACATTGCGTATTCAGGTGGCGGAACATTGACGCCGGACATCATCTCTGGCCGCGTTGCTGCAGGCGTTTCAGGAACAACTGAATTCGCATCGTATGTAGCAGCAGGAAAGATGCGAATTCTTGGAATTACGACTCCAAAGCCTCTTACAACGATCAAGGGAAAAACCTTGATTCAACAGGGTCTTAATTTCACATTCGGTAACTGGCGTGGATTGTTGGCACCAGCTGATTTACCAGCAGCAGATCATCTCAATATGTTGAAAGTTATTGACACTGCTCACGGGTCACCGTCATGGACAGCAATGTTGAAGGCAAATTCCTGGATTGATGAATATCGAGTGGGTACACCGTTTGCAACATGGCTAAAGACGGAAGTTGCCGCAATTCTCAAACTCGGTAGAGACTCTAAGCTCTACTAGGAATAACTAAAAAAGAATGAAGAACGGAGTAAAGAGTGAGCTCGCTTTTGTGGGCTCACTCTTTCTCATTGGCGCGATAGTTGTTTGGGATACATCACGGACAGAACTTCCAAAGCTTAATTTGACGGTAAAGCCAACTCTTTTTCCATATGCCATTGGAATGTTCCTGATGGTCTTGTGTGTATTTCTAGCAATTTTCATAGTGCGCGGAGACTCAGCGGTACCGGAAGGCTTAGAGCCGAGTGATCCAATTGCGAAAACTGATTATGTAAGTTTTCTTTATGTTCTTGGATCCATTGTTGCTTATCTTCTCCTAATTAATCATGGTGGATTCGTCATCGCAACGACAGTCTCTTTTGTGGGAATAGTTTTTGCTTTTGGTGACAAAAGATTTTTACGTGCATCGATTTTTGCATTTATATTCTCAGTAATTGTTTTCGTATCGTTTACGCACTTTCTTCATGTAGATCTTCCTGCCGGTATTTTTAAAGGAATTCTATGAACAGCGTGACCGATCTCCTTCACGGTTTTAGCAGTGCACTTACACTCACAAATTTGCTCTTTGGATTAATCGGTACATTTCTTGGCACTCTCATCGGTGTACTTCCAGGAATTGGTCCAGCACTTACGATTGCGCTTCTCCTGCCTATTACTTACACAGTAAATCCTGCGTCTGCTCTCATTATGTTTGCTGCCATTTATTACGGT
>RFMS01000167.1 GCA_009927575.1 Actinomycetota bacterium | reverse complement strand
TACTTTTTAGAAATTACATCGCTTAATCGCGCTGCAGTAGCAACAACGGCAGCGGCATGGTTTCGTCCCGGTTGGCGACCTAGTCTTTCAATTGGTCCACTAATACTTACGGCAGCGATCACACGATTGTTTGGCCCACGCACTGGTGCCGAGACAGATGCCACTCCTGCTTCACGTTCACCAACTGATTGCGCCCAACCACGACGTCGAACTGCGGAGAGATGTGTTGCGTTAAATCTTGCGTTTGTTAATGCGCGATGTAATTTATCTGCATCTTCCCAAGCTAAAAGTATTTGTGCAGCAGAACCGGCTTGCATAGTAAAAGACGCACCAACTGGAACAGAATCTCGTAAACCTGATAAACGTTCTGCAGCAGCAACGCAGATTCGTTGATCGCCTTGTCGTCGATATAACTGTGCACTTTCTCCAGTTGCATCGCGCAGTGCAATAAGTGCGGGATTTGCAGCGGCAAGCAATCGATCTTCGCCAGCGGATGCGCCAAGTTCGCCTGCGCGCGGGCCAAGGATGAATCGACCAGTGAGATCGCGAGCGACAAAGCGGTGAAATTCGAGCGCTACAGCAAGGCGGTGCGCAGTCGGCCGTGCAATCTTTGTTGCGGTAACAAGTTCGGCAAGTGAATGGGGCCCAGATTCAAGCACGGAGAGAATTCGCACGGCTTTATCGAGTACGCCGACTCCGCTATTCTTCTTGTCCACACTCTGATAATGCCATCTCAGGATATGAGAAGGCAAACGACGGGAACGAGGCTATGGGAAAGACACTTGCGGAGAAGATTTGGGATGATCACATTGTTCGTCGCGTTGATGGCGAACCAGACTTGCTCTACATCGATCTCCATCTCATTCATGAAGTAACCAGTCCGCAAGCATTTGATGGTCTTCGATTAGCTGGGCGAAAAGTACGCCGACCAGATCTCACTCTCGCTACAGAAGATCACAACGTTCCAACTTTAGATATTGATAAACCGATTGCAGATCCAGTTCGAAATTACAAGTAGATACGCTCCGAAAAAATTGCGCAGAATTTGGCGTTCGTATCCACTCCTTAGGCGATGTCGAACAAGGCATTGTTCACGTTGTTGGACCGCAACTTGGTCTTACACAACCAGGAATGACGATTGTTTGCGGTGATTCACATACGTCAACGCATGGCGCATTTGGTGCACTTGCCTTGGAATCGGTACCAGCGAAGTCGAACATGTTTTGGCAACTCAAACTTTGCCATTAGCACGACCGAAGACAATGGCGATTAATGTTGAAGGAACGCTCAAACCAGGTGTGACAAGTAAAGACATCATCCTTGCAATCATCGCCAAGATTGGTACTGGTGGTGGTCAGGGCTACGTTCTCGAATATCGAGGAAGTGCAATTCGCGCACTATCTATGGAAGCTCGAATGACAATTTGCAACATGTCGATTGAAGCAGGTGCGCGCGCTGGACTTATCGCACCTGATCAAACAACGTTTGATTACATCAAAGGAAAGCCACATGCGCCAGAAGGTGCAGAGTGGGATAACGCTGTTGCGTACTGGAAGACGCTCGTCACAGATAGCGATGCCCGATTCGATAAAGAGATCACTCTCAATGCTGATGAACTTGCACCGTTTGTAACGTGGGGAACCAACCCTGGACAAGGTCTGCCACTTAATGCATCTGTGCCAAATCCGGCAGAGATCTCTGATCCAGAAGAGCGAGGCGCGGCAGAACGTGCGCTGGTCTACATGGGTCTGACCGCTGGCACGCCATTGAAATCAATAGCGATTGATACTGTTTTCTTGGGCTCATGCACTAATGGTCGAATTGAAGATCTACGCGCTGCAGCAGAGATCATTAAGAATAAGAAAATTTCCTCATCACTTCGAATGTTGGTTGTTCCAGGATCTGCACGTGTTCGACTTCAAGCAGAGGCAGAAGGTCTCGATAAAGTATTTATCGCAGCCGGTGCAGAGTGGCGAAGCGCTGGATGTTCAATGTGCTTAGGAATGAATCCTGATCAATTGACACCCGGAGAGCGTTCGGCGTCAACATCGAATCGAAATTTTGAAGGACGCCAAGGTAAAGGTGGCCGAACACATCTAGTAAGCCCGCTTGTTGCAGCTGCGACAGCGCTTAAAGGAACGCTGGCATCGCCGGCAGATTTGTAGGAGTGGCCATGGAGAAATTTATTAAGCACACTGGAACTGCAGTGCCACTTCGACGAAGCAATGTCGATACCGATCAGATCATTCCTGCTGTCTATTTAAAGCGTGTTACTCGTTCTGGCTTTGAGGATGGTCTATTTGCAGCATGGCGCAATGATCCAGAGTTTGTTCTCAACAAACCAGAATTTGCTGGCGGCACCGTATTAGTTGCTGGCGTTGATTTCGGCACTGGTTCATCACGTGAACATGCAGTCTGGGCGCTACAGAACTATGGTTTTAAGGCAGTTATCTCCAGCAGATTTGCCGATATCTTCCGTGGAAATTCACTGAAAGGTGGATTGCTCACGGTGATTTTGCCGCAAGAAGAGATTGAAAAACTCTGGAGCGCGATTGAAGCCGATCCCACAACGAAAGTAACCGTTGATTTAGAGAGCAAGAGCGTCTCCTATAACGATTGCACTGTGCCTTTTGCGCTCGATGACTACACGCGCTGGCGATTAATGGAAGGTTTAGATGACATTGGTTTGACGCTTCGTCACACTGATGCAGTGAGCGATTTTGAAGAAAAACGCCCACTTTTTAAGCCAAAAACGCAACCAGTTCGTTAAAAGTGTAGAACTCTCAACTCATACTTTAGAGTTTTTTACGCATAAAAACTGCAATTTTTGAAAAACTCTGATTCCGACACACCGCACGATATCCGCGAAACGTTGATTTTTCTGCGTAAATTGCTACCAACGTTAAGCGCACGCTTAACTTTACGCGTAAATATAAGGGGAATGAAATGAACAAAGCCCAGTTCATTGCGGGGTTGGCTCCTCACTTCAACGGAAGCAAGAAGGATGCTGCAAACGCAGTTAATGTCATTTTCGATTCAATCACACGTAACATTCACAAAGGTGAAGACGTCACGATTAACGACTTTGGCAAGTTCAAGAAAGTAGATCGCAAAGCTCGTAAAGGTCGTAACCCATTCACAGGCGAGACCATTCAAATCAAAGCGAGCAAGAAAGTTCGCTTCCTTCCAGCTAAAGCTCTCAAAGAAGTAATCGCGGGAGCACGCAAGCTTGAAGCTGCACCAAAGCCAGCACCAGCCAAAGTTGCGCCTAAGAAGGCTGCAAAAGTTGTGAAGAAGGCTGGAAAGAAGGCTCCAAAGAAAGCAGCAAAGAAGGCTAAGAAGGGCAAGCGCAAGTAAGCGTTAGTTCTTTTCGAAAAGAGCCACGAGAAATCGTGGCTCTTTTTCTTTTAACTGACAGAGCTGAGTAACTGACATAGGCTTGCGATATGTCAGACGAGATTCGTTATGACCCACCAAAAAATAAACCACTCGGCACTAATGGTTGGTTTCGATTTGGTGCAGCAGTTTTGCGACCCATCCTTAATCTGATTGTGAAGAAGGATTGGGCAGGCGCTGAAAAAATTCCACAAAAGTGGCGCTGCGATTGTTACCTGTAATCACCTCTCCTATGTAGATCCATTAACTTTCACGCATTTTCTATATAACAACGGAAGAGCGCCACGATATTTAGGTAAAAAATCAGTGTTCCAGATTCCAATAGTGGGAACTGTGATTAAGGGAGCTGGCCAGATTCCAGTTGACCGAGAATCACCCAATGCAGCGAAAGCATATGAACATGCCATCGCAGTATTGAAGGCGGGCCATCTACTCGGAGTATTTCCGGAAGGAACGTTAACGCGTGATGAAAATTTATGGCCGATGAAAGGAAAGACCGGAGTTGTTCGACTTTCATTGATGACTGGCGTCCCGGTTTACCCATGCGCATCATGGGGGCCTGAGAAAGTTCTACCTCCCTATGGAAAAATCCCGAAACTCTTTCCACGTTCAAAAGTAACTATCCGCGTTGGAGAACCAATTGATTTTGCGAAGTGGAAAGGAAAAGAATCTGATCCGCAAGCGCTCGATGAAGCGACAGATTATTTAATGGACAAAATTACTGAACTACTTGAAGGCATTCGCGGTGAAAAAGCGCCGGCAGTAAGGTTCGACCCAAAGAAATCTGAATTGCCACGTATTGGTAATTTTAAGAAAGTTAAGAAGCGATGAGTTCTATTTCAGTTCTTGGTTCTGGCGCATGGGGAACCACTATGGCGCAGGTCTTAGTTGACGCTGGGAACTCAGTAGTTCTCTGGGGGAGAAATAACGAGGTCGTTAACGAAATAAATTCAGCGCATACCAATTCAAAATTTCTGCCAGGTATCACGCTTCCGAGTTCGCTGAGCGCAACCACGTCAATTGAAGATGCGCTGCGCCACCCTGATTACATTGTGATGGCTATTCCTTCTCAATCACTTCGAGAGAATCTCGAGAATTGGCAGGGATTCTTCCCGAGCGATAAACCAGTAATCAGCACGCTCAAAGGTATTGAACTAGGAACACACCTGCGCATGACAGAGGTAATGGAAAAAGTTCTCGCCATCGATCCACATAATCTCGGTTTAATTACTGGTCCCAATTTGGCAAGTGAATTGATCTTGCGCCAACCAGCAGGAGCGGTTGGTGCGTCAACTAATCCTGAGTTAGCAACCGCCATTTCTGAAATTTTTAAAACGAAATATTTCCGCGTCTACACATCACCTGATCTCATCGGATGTGAATTAGCTGGCGCTTTTAAAAATGTTATTGCGCTCGCAGTTGGTATGTGTGTAGGAATGGGGCTTGGCGAAAATACGCAGGCAATGTTGATCACTCGTGGCCTTAATGAAGTGACAAAACTTGGCGTTGCACTCGGCGCACAACCATTGACGTTTGCAGGTTTAGCGGGGATGGGTGATCTTGTTGCAACATGCTCTTCATCACTCTCGCGGAACCGACAATTCGGTGAAGTACTTGGGCGATCTGAGTCTTATGAAAAAGCTCGTGCTGCGGTAACAAAAACCGTAGAAGGCGTCAGTTCGGCAGCCGCGGTAGTCGAGTTGGCGCATCTCGTCGGCGTTGAGATTCCTATTATTGAAGCGGTTGCGGACGTTGTAAGTAATACGCTTACCCCACAAGAATCAGTTCAACGTTTAATGGCGTTGAATACCGGAGCGGAGATTGATCATTAAGCGCGTTGCGATTATGTGCGGTGGGCGAAGCAGTGAACATGAAATTTCATGTATCTCCGCGCAAGGCGTTTTAGGTGCAATTGATCGAAGTAAGTACGAACCCATTGTGATTGGTATTCGAGAATCAGATGGCGCATGGTTTTCACTTGATCTGCAATCGCCATTCGGTAAGAAAAGTAACGGACTTCCTTGTGTAGAAAATGGTGCACCAGTAGATCTTCGGACACTTGGAGTCGATGTGGTCTTCCCACTTCTCCACGGCCCATATGGTGAAGATGGCACCATTCAAGGTCTCTGCGAAATGATGAATATTCCTTATGTGGGTTCTGGTGTTCTTGCGTCTGCGGTTGCGATGGATAAGTCCTTTGCAAAACCGATATTTGCTTCAAACGGTTTATCAGTCGCGCGCGGGATGGTTCTAACCCAACAGGAATGGAAAAGTAATCAAAAAGAAGCCATGTCTCGAGCTACGGAATTAGGCTTTCCATTATTCGTTAAACCTGCTCGCAGTGGATCAAGCCGTGGCACAACCAAAGTTAAGCAAGCGGACGAATTATCTGCAGCGATCGAAGATGCTCTCAGCCATGACCCGAAAGTTCTAATTGAAGTAGCAGTCGTAGGTCGTGAGATTGAATGTGGCGTGCTTGAAATCAATGGCTCACTACACACATCAGTAGTGGGGGAAGTACGAGTACTTGGAAACCACGAGTTCTATGATTTTGAAGCGAAATATCTCGATGGATCAACTGAGTTCGATATTCCTGCAAAGATTTCTGAGAGTGAGAGCGTCCTTGTCCAAGCCGCCGCGATCAAGGCATTTCAAGCGTTGGGATGTGAAGGGTTAGCGCGGGTTGATTTCTTTTTAACTCATGACGGATCGCTCATTATTAACGAGATAAATACGATGCCCGGTTTTACTCCGAAATCAGTCTTTCCGATGTTATGGAAAGCGCAAGGAAAGAGTTACACCGAGATCATTTCGATATTAATTGAAAGCGCGCTGCATCGCAGGCAGCATGTGGTTCGCTAGTTAGCTTGCTTAATTAGTTAAATTACCTACGAGAATTAATGAGTAGTAACCGGACAAGTTAACGTCCGCGTAATTCCGGGCACTGCTTGTACTTTAGAGAGAATGGTTCGACCAAAATCTTCCATGCTTGGCGCTTCTGCTCGCATGATGACGTCATAAGGACCAGTAACACCTTCGGCGATGGTTACTCCGGAAATTGCTGAAACTGCCTTCGCAACGCTGCTGGCTTTACCTACTTCTACTTGAATCAAAATGTAAGCCTGAACTGACATTGCAACTCCTACTTTCTTTCCCGCTGGCTAACTATTAGTTCTGCTTAACTACTAGTTCTGGTTAACTACTCAATCTGGATAACTACTTAACCGAGCCAACGCTAGCGCATGCTGGCGGAAGTGGGGAAATGATTTTTTGTGAACGAGAGTGAGATCGTCGCTCAGCTTGCGGCCATTTTCGCGCGCCCAGGAGAGGCGAGTGCGGGAGTGGTACTCGGAATTGGCGATGATGCAGCGTTGATCGCACCCACACGTGCGCCACTTGCGGTTACTACAGATACCGCAATAGAAGACGTCCATTTCTCTTTTCAGTGGTCGACGCCATTTGAGATTGGCTCAAAGATCGCAACAGCAAATCTTGCTGACATCTGTGCGATGGGTGGCTGGCCACAATATTTAGTTGTTGCAACAGGTATTGCCCGAGATAAAGAGGATGTAATTTTCGATATCGCGCGCGGAATTGCTGCAGAAGCAGATCGCGTTGGCGCTCGCGTTATTGGCGGTGATCTCTCTCGGTCGGAGAAAGCGATGATCACTATTACGGCGTTAGGCAGTGTGGATCGTCCAATATTGAGAAGTGGTGCGCATGTTGGCGATGGTGTTTCAATCTCAGCAATTACTGGATGGTCACGCGCTGGCCAACTTATTCGCGAATCTCACGATAATGAATTAGCACATTCTGTAGCAGGCAAGAAAGCGCTTTCGCACTTTAGTCGACCACAACCTAATTACGACGTGGCAAAGAAATTTCACAGAGTGCAACTGCGATGTGTGATATCAGCGATGGGATCTTGCGCGATGCTTCGCGAATCGCTGAAGCAAGCGGCGTCACAATCGAATGTGATCCGGAATTGATTGAAAAAGTTCCCGGATTTACTGAACTTGCTGACATTGCAAAAAAACTCGGAGTAGATCCGATTGAACTATTACTTCAGAGTGGGGAAGAGCATGAACTTCTCTTTACGAGCTCAGCACCATCTCACTGTGTGATTGGACGGGTTATTGAACGTGAAGATTCACCGATAGTGATAAAAGGACGAGCGTTACCCAAAAATTTGGGATGGGATCATTTCTAAAGTTTTTTAAATTGAAAAAATTAGCGAGAAACTTTGTTTGCCTTGAGGCAAGAAGTACAGACGTTCTGGCGCTTGGTGAATCCGTTGACCAGAGTACGAATGCGCTGGATATTTGGATTCCAACGGCGGCGAGTACGGCGATTTGAGTGGGAAACATTGTTTCCAAAGCTGGGGCCCTTGCCGCAGATATCGCATACAGATGCCATGGAAATTCCTTCTCTACTCATCGGTTCTCTTGAAGGTCGCCTATTCGGCGAACACGGGGCAAAGATTAGCCTGAGCCGATACGGGAACGCCAATCCGCGAGAAATCCAACAGAAAACCGAGTTATTTCAGGGGCCAAGTAATTGGGGTTGGAGAGAATGGCGAAATGGCTAGCGATATTTTTGAGCGACCACTTACCAAAGTTGTTGGTGATCGCACCGCAAAAGTATTAGCTTCGCAGTTAGATCTAAAAACTTTGGGAGATCTTTTACGCCACTATCCACGTCGATATGTTGTCCGAGGTGAGTTAACAGATATTGAATCACTGACAGAAGGTGAAGAAGCCACCATTCTCGCCGAAATAGAAAAAGTAAGCGTGCGAAGAATCCCAGGACGTAAAGGCGGAATCCTTGAGGTCATAGTTACAGATGGCCGAGCAAAATTATCGCTGACTTTTTTTAATCAAGCGTGGCGAGAAAAAGATTTGAAAGTTGGAGCGCAAGGTCTCTTCGCTGGAAAACTTGGTGCATATAAAGGGAAGCGACAACTTACTCATCCAGATTACGTCATGATTCCTGATGGCGGAGATGTTGATAGCGCTATCGGAGATTTCGCGGGCAAATATCTTCCAATCTATCCGGCGACATCAAAGTTGCCGTCATGGAAGATTTCACAATGTATTCGCGTAGCTCTCGATGCTCTAGACGATGTGCCCGATCATATTCCAGAGAAAATACTTACATCTTTTAATTTCCCGTCACTCAAAGATGCGCTGCATCATGTCCATCAACCACCGTCACTTGAGTCGGCAGAACTTGCCCGAACGCGTTTAACTTTTGATGAAGCGCTTTTACTGCAATTGGTCTTAGTCATGCGACGGGCAGAACTTCGCGCGCTCTTCGCAACGTCACGAAAGCCTCGAGTTGGCGGGTTACTTGAAGCCTTTGATAAGCGATTGCCTTTTACATTAACGCAAGGTCAACGCGATGTCTCTGCGCAGATTGAGAGCGATCTTGCGCAACCACATCCGATGTATCGTCTCTTGCAAGGCGAAGTGGGATCTGGAAAGACGATCATTGCGTTACGTGCTGCGTTAGCAGTTATTGATGCAGGTGGACAGGCTGCGTTACTTGCACCAACCGAAGTTCTTGCCCAGCAGCACTTCCGCTCTTTCACATCACTACTTGGTGATTTGGGGAATGCCGGCGAATTAGGTAGCTCTGAATCGGCAACTGGAATTGCACTGCTCACTGGATCGCAATCAACCGCGCAACGAAATGAGAACCTGACACGAATTAAAAATGGGAGCGCAGGAATTGTGATTGGAACTCACGCACTTCTTAGTGAAGGTGTGGAGTTTCATGATCTGGGTTTAATAGTTGTCGATGAACAACATCGTTTTGGCGTAGAACAGAGAGATGCACTTCGAACGAAAGCGAAGAACCCACCACATATTTTGGTTATGACAGCGACGCCAATTCCACGTACTGTCGCAATGACTGTCTTCGGAGATCTCGATGTATCAACGCTTCGCGAGTTACCGAGCGGACGATCTCCTATTACTACCCATGTCATCAATGCGTTGGAGAAACCAGCGTTTCTAGAGAGAGCGTGGGCGCGAATCGTCGAAGAAGTACAAAGGTTTTCAAGCGTATGTTGTTGCGCCGCGAATTTCGGAGAACGAACGATCTGATGATGCATTGGCAGTAAGTAATTTTGGGTTGAGCGGAGAAGACCTGGCACGAGCAAAACGTTTAGCAGGGCTAGATGAAGAAGAATCTGAACCGACACCGAAAATTCCGATGACATCAGTCGAAGAGATGTATCCGCTTCTGGGAAGAGGAGCACTGAAAGGCGTGCGCGTAGCGATGCTCCACGGACGGTTATCGAGTGAAGAGAAAGATCGCACAATGAGTGAGTTTTCTCGCGGTGAGATTGATGTTCTGATTGCAACTACGGTGATTGAAGTAGGTGTCGATGTACCAAATGCAACGACGATGGTCATTATGGATGCGGATCGATTTGGCGTATCCCAACTTCATCAATTGCGCGGGCGAGTTGGTCGCGGCAGTGCACCTGGACTGTGTTTATTAGTAACAAAAGCAGAAGCACACTCGCCAGCAATGGAACGATTAAATGCCGTGGCATCAACGCTCGATGGTTTTGAATTGAGCCGAATTGATCTTGAGCAACGCCGAGAGGGAGATGTGCTCGGCGAATCACAATCCGGCGCTCGCTCACATCTGCGATTACTTCGAGTACTGCGAGATGAAGCGCTCATTGAGAAAGCCCGCGCCGTCGCAGAATCTCTTATCTCTGACGACCCATCGCTCAATGGTTATCCACTCTTACATAACGAAGTGAGAGAGCTACGTGAACTTGAAAGTTCGCAATTCGTAGACAAAGGTTGACGAATGCGAATCATCGCCGGACTGGCAAAAGGTCGAAATCTTCTCTCGCCAATTGGAGCAACTCGTCCAACATCAGATAGAGCAAGGGAAGCGCTCTTTTCAACACTTGAATCTGAGTTTGGAGAATTTACCGATATTCATTTTCTTGATCTCTATTGTGGATCCGGCGCTGTTGCAGCCGAAGCGCTCTCACGTGGTGTTGCAGTAGTTCATGCAGTTGATAACGATGAAAAGGCAGTCAAGATTGCTCGCGAAAATCTCGCGCTCTTTGAAAAGATTACCGGCTCTGGAGCATCACAAGTATTTTCATCAAGTGCACAACGATTTCTTGATCGAAAAAGTAGCGTTGAATATGACATTGTTTTTATCGATCCACCATACGAGTTAGATAATTCTTCAGTAGAAAAAATATTAAGTTCACTCCGTGCGCATATCAAAACATCAACAATTATCGCTGTAGAGCGCGATGCGAAATCACCACCATTTCAATGGCCAACCGAGTATCAGCCAACAAAGGAACGAACCTACGGACATGCGGTGATTTACTATGGAACTCCCGCACAGAATGGATAACCACCACATTTATTGCTAGCGTTTTCACATGCGCAAAGCGGTATGTCCTGGCTCATTTGACCCCATTACATTCGGTCACCTTGATGTCATTGCGCGCGCGAGTGGAATCTTCGATGAAGTCATATCGCCGTCATGGTGAATCGAACAAAAGCATCACTCTTCACAGTTGACGAACGCATTTCAATGATCAAAGAGGTCGTTGCTAAATATCCAAATGTGAAAGTTGATTCATGGTCTGGCCTTCTCGTTGATTACTGCAAAACCAATGGCGTTTCAGCGATTGTTAAAGGTTTGCGCGCAGTCAGCGATTTTGATTATGAACTTCAGATGGCCCAGATGAATTTACAACTGAAAGGTGTAGATACCCTTTTTATGGCGACAACTCCGGCCTATTCATTTCTCTCCTCCTCACTCGTCAAAGAGATTGCTAACTACGGCGGGGATGTATCGGCGCTCGTTCCAGCCAATGTTTTATCGTTAATGAAAGCTCGACTTGCAGAAGGTGGTAACCGTGGAAGCAATTGAGAAACTTAACGCAGCGATCACAACAATTCAGGAAGCGCGGTCAGTTCCGCTCTCTGCTTCGTGCGTAGTTCACCGAGGCGAAATGCTCGCACTTCTCGATGAGATTAAGAACGCGCTACCAACTGATTTACAGAAAGCTCAAGATCTCGTAGCAAGCCGCGATGAAATTGTTGAAGAAGGACATGTGAGCGCTGAGCGCATTATCGCCACTGCACGTGAAGAAGTTGCGCGAATGGTGGAACAGACGGCAATAGTTTCAGCAGCGCGAGAAGAATCTGCCCGGATTCTTGATGAAGCAAATGAGATGGCCGATGCCAAACAAGAAGAGGTTGATGCATATATCGATTCGCGATTAGCAACTCTCGAAGTAATTCTCAATAAAACTCTAGATGCCATCAATCGTGGCCGGGAACGTCTTGCTGGAGCGAGTGATAAAGACGCGCTCTCGCAACTTCGTGACTAATATGAAAATTAATACCAATTCACCATTCTTCTTTAATGCCCATGATTTACCGCGTCGCGCCGGTGAATTTCGCGAGTACTCACTCACGATTACGCTGCCAGAGGCGATGGGTATTCCCATGCTTTCAGTTCCCAAGAATGAGAATCTCGCAGTTGAACTTCGCATCACCTCTGTCGACGAGGGAATATTTGTCTCTGGCCAAGTCAGTGCACGAGCTCATGGCGAATGCACGCGATGTCTTGATCCAGTTGAGTTTGAGATTGATCAGATGTTCAACCAACTCTATGAATACGAAGAGAAGGCAGAACGTATAAAGAAGAATGCAAAACCTGATGATGAAGAAGATGAGGAGATACTTTTTCTCACGGGCGACTTTATTAATTTAGAGATTCCACTCCGTGATGCCATCGTGCTTGCGCTTCCTTCCAACCCGCTCTGTGATGAAGAGTGTGCAGGCTTATGTTCAGGGTGCGGCGAGAAGTGGGCGATCTTGCCAGCCGACCATTCTCATCAAGGAACCGATCCTCGTTGGTCGGGCCTTGCTAACTGGCCGGGGTTGACTCGCGAATAGCGGTTTTCATCCTGCGGACTCCGCTTGCTTTCTCTGCAATAAGGCTCGTTTTTACAAAAAGAGGGCAGTTAGGGGATACTTCTGCCTTCGATAAGTACAAGATTTACTGAACCAGATCCACTGAAGGAGAACACCGTGCCACTACCCAAGCGAAAGATGTCGCGTTCACGCACTCGTTCTCGTCGTAGCTCGTGGAAAGCAACTCCAGCAGCGATTGCTACGTGCGATCAATGCCAACAACCAAAGTTGCAACACACAGCGTGCCCAACCTGCGGCACATATAACCGTCGTCAAGTTCTCGAGGTTTAATTTTTGAACTCCCGCTTAACCGAAAAACTCGGAATATCGGTTAAGGAAGAGCTGCTTACTCTCGCTCTGACTCACCGGTCATTTGCCTATGAATCTGGTGGACTTCCCACCAATGAACGCTTGGAATTTCTCGGCGATAGCGTCTTAGGTTTAATCATTACTGAAGCGCTCTATGAACGATTCCCTGACTTTGATGAAAGTCGTTTATCGCCATTGCGATCTGGCGTTGTGAATATGCGAGCGCTTGCTCAAATAGCGCGAGATCTTGAGCTCGGTGCAAGTCTGCGAATTGGAAAAGGCGAAGAGAACACAGGTGGCAGAGATAAGAATTCAATTCTCGCCGATTCTTTTGAGGCCCTTGTCGGTGCCATTTATTTACAACACGGTTATGAAGTGACTACCTCAATTGTCATGCGGTTGATGTCAGGTTCAATAGAGGAAGCTGTTTCACGTGGCGCAGGGTTAGATGGAAAGACTGCACTACAAGAATTCGTTGCAGCACAGAATTGGCCAGCACCGGAGTATCGAGTGAGCGAATCTGGTCCAGATCACGATAAAAATTTCGTGGCTGTTGCAGTAGTGAATGGCCAGACGTATCCAGAAGGAAAAGGAAAGAGCAAGCGAGAGGCTGAACAGATCGCAGCGCGATTAGCATTTGAAGCGCTCTCTGAGCCACGTGCCTGAGTTACCAGAAGTTGAAACTGTTCGGCGCGGTTTAGCGCAATGGTTACCTGGAAAGAAAATAACTGATGTTGAGGTTTTGCATCCACGAGCAACTAATCCTCGCTCAATTGCACCGTTAATTGAGTTACGCGGCGCCCGAATAGAGAACATCAATCGACGAGGTAAATTCCTCTGGTTTACTCTCAACAGACCCTATGTCGTACTTGCCCATCTTGGTATGAGCGGACAATTTCTTATTGAGCCTCGCTCTACTCAACCCTCATCGCACGCTCGAGTTCGATTTACAGTCAATGATCGACGACGAGAATTGCGATTTATTGATCAACGAACTTTTGGCTGGATTGCACTCGATACCCTTACAGATGGCGCTCCATCATCGATAACTCATATTGCGCGTGATATTTTCGATCCAGAATTTCGTAACGACGAAACGATTGAAATATTAAGAAAAAGATCTACATCAATTAAAGCAGCGCTTCTTAATCAAGAGATCATGAGTGGCGTAGGAAATATCTATGCTGATGAATCTCTCTGGCGAGCGCAGATTCATCCAGAACAAATTGCTCACTCACTTTCAACGAAAGATATTTCTCGATTGTTCGATGCTGTTCGAGCAGTCATGGGTCAAGCTCTTGATGCCGGCGGCACATCTTTTGATGATCTGTACATCAACGTCAACGGCGAGAGCGGTTACTTCGATGTTGAACTCTCTGTTTATGGCCAAGAAGGGGAGCCATGTCCGCGATGTGGCACCGAGATTAAGCGGATTGCTTTTGCAAATCGTTCCTCACATTTCTGTCCACAATGCCAGATAAGACCCCGCCAACGCGTTGCCAGTCAACGAAAAACCAGTTCTCGGATACGAAAAACCAGTTCGCCAAAACGAAAAAATGGCGGGAAACGGGCGAAAAGTGCGAAGAGAGCTCGCCAACCCCGATAGGTTTTCCGCGTGTATCTCAAGAGCATAACGCTCAAAGGATTTAAGTCCTTTGCTGCGCCGACGACCCTCCGGTTTGAGCGAGGTATTACCTGCGTCGTCGGACCTAATGGCTCTGGAAAATCGAATGTTGTTGATGCGCTCGCCTGGGTAATGGGCGAGCAAGGTGCAAAGTCGCTACGTGGCGGAAAGATGGAAGATGTCATCTTCGCAGGTACGTCTGGTCGCGCGCCACTTGGTCGTGCTGAAGTTGCTGTCACGATTGATAACTCAGATAACGCGCTACCTATTGAATTTGCAGAAGTAACGATCTCGCGCATTCTTTTTCGAAATGGTCAGAGTGAATATCAAATCAACGGTGAGACTGCTCGATTACTTGATATCCAAGAACTTCTCAGCGATAGCGGTATCGGTCGTGAAATGCACGTCATCGTGGGTCAAGGACAGCTCGATGCGATCTTAACTGCGAACCCTGATGAGCGACGTGGCTTTATTGAAGAAGCTGCTGGCGTACTCAAGCATCGTAAACGAAAAGAGAAAGCGCTTCGCAAACTTGATTCCATGCAAGGAAATTTGGCACGTGTGCAAGATTTAACTGTCGAATTGCGTCGCCAATTACGTCCTCTCGGTAAGCAAGCTGAAGTTGCGAAGAAAGCCGCAACTATTCAAGCCGATGTTCGCGATGCCAGACTCCGCCTACTCGCTGATGATCTACTCGCGTTGCAAGCAACTCTCAATGCCGATGTTGCCGATGAAACGTCGTTACGTTCACGTAAAGCTCATGTTGATATGGAATTGGATCGATTAAGAAATCGCGAAGTTGAACTCGATCGAATCTCGGCTGCGCAAGGACCTGAATTAACTGCTGCGCAAGAAAATTATTACAACCTGACTGCGCAACGAGAGAAGTTACGCGGTACCCAAAGTTTGGCATCTGAACGAGCTCGCTTCTTATCTGAAGAAGCTGAAGAGGCAAGAACAAGTGGCAGAGATCCAGTTGCGCTAGATAATGAAGCACGAACATTAAGAGATGAAGAAGTTGTTTTGCGCGCAGCACTTGAACGATCGCGGAACGATCTCGAGCAGGCAAGTACATCGCTTGCGCAATTAGAAAGCTCGCTCAAAGCAGAGGAAGACTCGGTTGCAGCAGCGCTGCGGGCTATTGCAGATTTGCGCGAAGGAACAGCCCGCCAAGAGGGACATATCAAGAGTTTGGAATCACGCATTGAAAGCGGAAATGCAGAAATTACTCGACTCTCCAAAGCAAAATCTGAAGCAGAATCTCGTGCGCAAGTAGCTCAACGTGAATTTGCGCAATTAGAGAGTGAGATCGCAGGTTTAGGAGCGGGCGAATTACATCTTGATTCAACGTTTGAAAAAGCAAAGAGTGAATTAGCTGCAACAAAGAACACGCTCGATACGCTGATTGCAGAACAGATTAAGGCAGAACGAGAGCGCGGAGCTGCAGATGCTTCACTCGATGCGCTCCGCCAAGCAACGCTCCATCGTGATGGTTCAGGTGCACTTCTTACTAATACTCGAGGAATTTCTGTTCGGGGCTCACTCGCTTCACTGATATCAATTGAATCTGGCTGGGAGAGAGCAGTTGCAGCCGGACTTGGATCGTTGGCCGACGCAGTTGTTGTCTCTGATCTCCACGGTGCAGTCTCAGCGCTTTCGTATTTGAAATCTGAAGATTCTGGTACTGCTGATGTATTGATTCTTGGTGGAAGTGTGCCCGAAGCTGATGCCACTCCATCCGGAACTATTTCATTAGCGTCAAAAGTTTCCTCATCCACTTTAGGCGCAGCGCTACCAGCACTTCTTAATAATTGTGTTGCTGCCGAATCGCTAGATGATGCTGAAAAATTAATCTCTCAATATCCGCAATTAACCGCAATAACTCGAGATGGCGATATTGTCACATCACATCGAGCTCGCGGTGGCTCGTCAATGAAATCAACGTTGATTGAAATCAACGCGAGAATTGAAGCAGCTGAATCAGAATCAGTTCGCGCAGCGCATCACGCGGAACGTTTGAAATTCGATGTTGCACGTACCGAAGAAGAGTTGCGAACCAAACAAGCAGATTTCGATGCCGCCCTTGCTCGCCTCAATGAATCGGATGCTCGCATGGCAGGACTTGCTGAACAGATGGCGGCAGCAGGACAGAACGTGAAGAGCGCACTTGCAGAGATTGAACGATTAAAAGCATCAATCAATGAAGCGTCAATATCTATGGAGAGCGATCGTCGAGAGTTAGAGATCGCTCAAACAACATTTGCGCAGACAGTATCGCCAAGCGAACCAGATACTGGCGCGCTAGAAACTCTTCGTTCCCGCGTTGCGACCGCTCGCGCAGTTGAAGTAGAAGCTCGATTGAAACTGCGTACCGAAGAAGAACGAGTTGATGCGCTGGCGCGACGTGCAAGTGATTTAGAGAACGCAGCGCAGACTGAACGCGATGCCGCCGCTCGCAATATCTCTCGCCGTGAAGCGCGAGCAAAAGGCGCAGTGGTCGCACAACAGATTGCCGATACTGCATACGAAGCGTTAATTCAGATTGAAGTTTCTATCGGACGTGCAGCAAGTGAACGCGAACGTCTTGAAGGGGCTCGTGCTGAACGAGAAGGCGAAACATTAGCGATCCGCGCACAGATTCGTGATTTGGCAACTGAACTTGAGCAATTAACCTCAAGCGTTCATCGAGATGAAATCGCTCGCGCCGAACAACGACTTCGCATTGAACAGTTGGAACAGAAAGCCGTTGAAGAGTACGGAATTGATCTCACCACGCTCGTCAATGAATATGGACCATCAAATGATGTTCCAACATTTTATGAGAATGAAAACGGTGAAGTAGTCCAAGGTGATCTGATTCCGTACCGAAGAGATCAACAAGAAAAACGCCTTGCGTCGGCAGAGCGTTCGCTTGCATTGCTTGGAAAAATCAATCCACTGGCGTTGGAAGAATATTCTGCCCTTGAAGAACGATTGAAGTATCTTGCTGAACAATTAGAAGATCTAAAGAAATCCAAGAAAGATCTGCTCGATATTATTAAAGAGGTCGATGACAAAGTTCAGGAAATATTCCTTCAAGCCTACAAAGACACGGCACGTGAATTTGAAGCCATTTTTGCTCGACTCTTCCCAGGTGGTGAAGGTCGACTACTTCTGACAAATCCGGATGATCTACTCACTACTGGTGTGGATGTAGAAGCACGTCCACCAGGAAAGCGAGTGAAGCGACTTTCGCTCCTCTCTGGCGGTGAACGTTCGCTTACTGCAGTGGCTTTACTTATTGCAATATTTAAAGCCAGGCCAAGTCCGTTCTATGTGATGGACGAAGTTGAAGCTGCTCTCGACGATACCAACTTGGGACGACTCCTTACTGTTCTTGAAGAGTTACGAGCTGCTTCGCAATTAATCATTATTTCTCACCAGAAACGCACGATGGAGATCGCGGATGCGCTTTATGGCGTCACGATGCGAGGCGATGGCGTCTCTGAAGTAATCTCGCAACGTATTCGAGAAGTGGAAGCAGAAACCGTTTAATGGGGTTTTTTGGGGAAGTTCCTTGCAAAATTCTCGCGAAATGAATTCACGCCAGAAGATGAGCGAGATTTAGCAAACGTTCTTATCGAATCAGATTTAGGTAGCGCGCTTACCGAAAAAATATTAGCAGCAGCAAAGTCTCAGCCAACCAATTCACAAGATGGTGAAAGCGCTATCTCTGCCGTACGTGCTGTTCTTCGATCGTCACTGATGGAGACCGATCGCGGTATTTTTCACTCAAACGATCGCCCCACGGTGATTTTGATTGTTGGCGTCAATGGCACAGGAAAGACGACGAGTGTGGCAAAACTTGCCAAGTGGCTCTCTGAAAATCAGAAAAAAGTTTTACTTGCTGCAGCCGATACATTTCGCGCAGCCGCTGTTGAACAACTTTCTACTTGGGCAGATCGATTAGAGATACCAATAGTGGTGGGAGAAACCGGAGCCGATCCGGCATCAGTTGCATTTGAAGCTGCCTCACGTGCCGTCAATGAGAACTTTTCATTTTTAATTATTGATACCGCTGGTCGCCTCCATACAAAAAGTAATTTGATGGATGAGTTATCGAAGATAAAACGAGTGGTTGAGAAAATTACGCCGATAAATGAAACGCTCTTCGTGCTCGATGGCACAACCGGTCAAAACGGAATTGTTCAGGCAAAGACATTTGCCCAGTCAGTTCCGTTAACTGGGCTCATCGTGACCAAACTGGATGGCAGCGCAAAAGGCGGAATTGCGCTCGCTACCGAGATGGAGCTGAAAACCCCGATCAAATTCATCGGAACCGGCGAGCGAGAAGGCGATTTCGCAGCTTTTGACCCGGAAATCTACGTCGAATCCCTCTTGAGTTAGATTTTTTAACCCGCCTGTAACACAGCGCGCGGAGTGTTGTAACAGTTCCTGAGCATGATCTGCCCATCTCAACGGCGAGGTACACCTTCTGGTTTTGGAGATTTTATGACTGATGTCGTTCTCAACACAGGTGATACCGCATGGGTATTGGCAAGCACCGCGCTGGTATTACTCATGACACCTGGATTAGCGCTCTTTTACGGCGGAATGGTTCGCGCCAAGAGTGTTTTGAACATGATGATGATGTCGATGATTACTATCGGAATCGTCAGCGTGCTCTGGGTAATTTATGGTTTCAAATTAGCGTTTGGTTATGAAGCAGGATCTGCATGGTATGGATCCATTTCATTGTCAGGTCTTGGATCTGCTGTAAATTCTCTGACAAATAATGGTGGCATCTATCCAATTCCACTTCTTGTCTTTGCTGCTTTCCAATTAATGTTCGCAGTTATTACGCCAGCATTG
>RFMS01000153.1 GCA_009927575.1 Actinomycetota bacterium | reverse complement strand
GCAACGTCGAGCCAATCGCATTAGCCATATAACTTTTCTCATCGTATCGATCGACTCGTTGAATTAAGCGAGTACTGGAGAGCAAGTAGAGCGCATCTGCGTTAATGAGTTCACTTGGGCGAGCCTCAACTTCTTTGACGCCAAATTTCTCAATCACCATCTCCCGCGTTATCCCAGGAAGGCACCCGGTTGTGAGAGCCGGCGTGAAGAAACTTTCTCCGGATTGCCACATCACATTTGCAACTGTGGTTTCACTGACAAATCCTTGAGTAGTAAGAAAGAGCGCATCATCACACCCAGCGTTCTTCGCCCATCGCAACGCATGCGCGTTCTCGCCATACGAAATGCTTTTCTTGCCTGCCAATACTGATCGCTCATTTTTAGGAAACGGATACGTTTTTAACGTTGCGCTTTCGGCGTAAGGCAACAACTCTCGATATGTCATAACCACATCACCGCTACTTAATAGCGAGATTCGAAGCCGACCTCGTTCATATATCTCCCCTGTAGAAAGTAATTTGGTGATCTCCAACTTCACTTTTGCTACATCAAGAATTGGAAGCTCTAACTCGAGTGCACCGTTCGCCATGCGCTCTAAGTGTCGATCGAGCGCAATGGGCTGACTGTGAAGCACCAATAACGATTCAAAGATGCCATCGCCCAAATTCCAGCCAGCATCTGTTAGCCCACGAAATGGATCGAATTCAATTTTTTGAGTTATTACGCCATTAACGAGTGCGCGCATATCGACCTTCTGCAATCGCCATCAAACGTAGCGCTTTAAGTTCAGTCTCTTCCCATTCATTTGCGCTATTGCTTCCCCATGTAATACCTGCACCTGTTCCAAAGTGAATCGCTTCATCATGGTTCTGCCAGAAAGTTCTAATGCCCACCGCAAGATGCGCATTGCCATCATGCACCCAACCCAACGCACCGCAATAAGGACCGCGCTTCCCTTCATTCTCAGCAATGACAGAGATCGCAGAACTCTTCGGAGCACCGCTCACAGATCCCGGTGGCATAAACGCAGTCAAAATCTC
>RFMS01000080.1 GCA_009927575.1 Actinomycetota bacterium | reverse complement strand
GGCCAATTGACTTTCGATGGCATCGATTTAGTGAACGCCTCAAACAAGGAGTGGGCAGAGATTCGTGGAAAGCGAATTGGTTACATTCCACAATCTGCGCTTGCTGGACCTAACCCAGTGATGACAATTGGTGCGCAACTTGGTGAAGCGATTTCACAAGGGCAAAAGATGGCGAAAACCGATATTCGTGAGCGCGCAATTGAGCTGTTAAATATCGTGCAGATTCGACGACCAGAAGTAGTTCTCAAGCAATACCCAAATGAACTTTCTGGCGGTATGAAGCAACGCGTGATGATTGCCTGCGCAATCGCCCAGAATCCTCAACTCGTCGTTGCAGATGAGCCCACCACTGGTCTTGATGTCACAGTTCAAGCCGAAATCATGGATCTTCTCAAGCGCATTCGCGATGAATTTAATACCTCCATAGTTCTTATCTCGCATGATCTGCAATTAATTAACGCAGTCTGCGATGAGATTGTTGTGATGCATGCTGGCGCAACCGTGGAAAAACTTCCTTCCGGTGAAATTGAGGATTCTCGTCATCCGTATACCCGCGCTCTCTATGAATCACGGATCGACTTAGTAGAGCCACGAGGAAAATTGCGAACAATTAAGGGTCAACCACCTGCTGTTGGCGCTTGGCCAACCGGTTGTCGCTTCGCGCTTCGCTGTGACTTTGTGAAACCCGAATGTACTTCGGCAACCGACGTTCCACTTCTCACCCTCTCTCCTACTCGCCAAACTGCGTGTATCCGTCATAAGGAGATTTACTAGTGAATCTTCTCGAAGCAAAAAACGTCTCTGTAGTTTTCAATTCCTATGGCAGTGAAATTCATGCTGTTAAGAACGTGGATTTCATACTCCCCCAAGGAAAAGTTGTAGGAATTGTCGGTGAGTCAGGTAGTGGTAAATCAACCTTTGCTCGCGTTCTCACTGGACTTCAATTACCAACTTCCGGTGAGGTCTACTACCTCGGTAAAAACATTCAAGAAGGAAGCGAAACCTACAAAGGTGAACTCCGTAAAGCAGTTCAGATGGTCTTTCAGGATCCTTATTCAAGCCTTAATCCTCGCCAACGAATTATTAATGCAGTTTCCGAAGCGGTGCAGCAACACCAGACGTCAAATAAATCTGAAGCGCGAGAAATCGCCGCGAAACTATTGGCCCGAATGGGTATTTCCCAACTAGACGCCAATAAATATCCAAGCTCACTTTCTGGTGGACAGCGACAACGAGCGTCAGTTGCTCGCGCGTTAGCCGCACAGCCAAAAATCCTTGTTGCTGACGAACCAACTTCAGCGATCGATCAAAGTGCGCAATCTCAGCTTCTTGAACTATTCAGCGAGCTTATTGCTGAAGGGCTCTCTGTCGTTCTTGTCTCGCACGATTTAGGAGTTATCCGCTATCTCACCGATGAAACGTATGTGATGGAAAGTGGGTATTTGTTGAATCCGGATCAACGCAACAAATCTTTAAAGCACCAAAGAATTCCTACACACAGAAACTTATTGCTTCAATTCCTGGATCACATCTTTAGTAATACTCTGTATGAATTCAGTAGACGGAAAGCGCAGGGTTCACCTCGCTTTCGATAAATTTCGCGGTTCACTTACTCAAAAAGAAATAAATAGCGTATTAAAAGGAATACTTCCCTCGACAGTTGATATCCATGAATACGTCATTGCCGATGGCGGCGAAGGATCGCTAGATGCGCTCTTTGCGTTGGGCTGGACTCCAATAGAAGTTGTCGCTGCCGACACATTAGGTTCTACTAAGAAAGCACGGGTTGCCCAACAAGTGGATCAACCAATTTACGCGATTGAATTAGCGGAGATTTGTGGCGTTAAATGGTTAACGCGTGGACCTAATCCACTTCACTCAACAACACTTGGTATCGGACAGACTCTTGAAGCGCTTCGAAAACGTGGGGCGAGAGAAATTCTCCTTTTCTCTGGCGGAAGCGCAAGTAATGACGGAGGACTTGGCGTGCTTCAAGGGCTGGGAATTCGTGTCTTAGATAAGAAAAATCGAATTGTAAAGTTTGGCTTATCCGGACTAAAACACGCGGCATCTATTAATGGTGACGATGTCACTCGCGTTCGAGATCTTTATTCGACAATCACTTTCACGATGGTGCATGACACTCATGCAACTCTCACTGGAAAAGAAAATTGCATCAACTTATTTGCTGAGCAGAAAGGCTTGGGAAAATTAGGTCGCTACTTTGCCGAGCGAACCTTGCGGAAATGGGCAGCTCTATTGCAAGGAATCAATCCTTCATTTGATCCACACAAAGCTGGAACTGGAGCTGCTGGTGGGGTTACTTCGCCATTCTCAGCGCTCTTTTCTTCGAAATTCACCAATGGCTTCGATTTCTTTAGCCACGAGACTGGCCTAGCGAATTCAATTTTGCCGAGCGATCTACTCTTCACTGGTGAAGGTAGGTTTGATAGAACATCGCGAGATAAGAAAATCGTCATGCCAACAATTCAATTAGCGGAGAAACATGGCGCGGAGTGTGCCGTTATCGTCGGATCCATTGCTGAATCTGAGCGGGACTTTCTTGCCCAGCAGAGAGCAGTAAAGAAGGTGTGTGTGATTGCTGATCATGCGACTACGGCAGATGAATCAATCTCTCGAGCGTCAGAGATCATCGTGCAGAGTTTCTCAGATCAGATTAAGGAGCTTGTGTGAATATTTGGTGTCAATGGCCAGATTTAAAAGTTCCACAAGGGTGGACACTTCACTCGAAACCACTTGGGACGTTAAGCCAGAGTGAGCTATCAGCGTTAGATGTTTATGTGCCGCCATATATGAGCGGTGCTAAAGGTTCGCAGTACATCGAAAAGATGCCGAACCTAAAAGTTGTGCAGCTCTTAATGGCAGGCTTCGATGATGCACTTGGTTTTATGCGAGATGGACAAACATTATGCAATGCTCGAAGCGTTCACGACTATTCGACCGCAGAACTCGCGATTACATTCATGCTCTCGCATTACCGAAAATTTGCAGATTTAAGAGTTGATCAAAATCAAAGCACATGGAATCACTATCGAGTGGGTTCGTTAGCAGAGAAACGAATTGGCATTATTGGTGCAGGTTCTATTGCAAATACCCTCAAATCATTGCTCTCGCAATTTCCGGTTGAGATCGAGCTCTATGGCAGATCGGAGCGGGCTGGCGTTTATTCATTGGCATCGCTCGCAGAACGCGCTCCACAATTAGATGTACTCGTGCTCCTCGTGCCACTTACACCAGAAACTCGAGGTTTAATCGGTGCGAAAGAACTCTCCTCACTTAAAGATGGTGCGCTTTTAATCAATGTCGCACGCGGTCCAGTTGTTGATTCAGCCGCGCTCATAGCAGAGCTTGCACGCGAGCGAATTTATGCAGCCCTAGATGTGACAGATCCTGAACCGCTCCCTAGCGATAGCCCACTCTGGCAGATGAAAAATTGCACCATTACTCCTCACACTGGTGGCGATTCCACTGCATTTGAACCTCGCGCTCGAAAATTGATCTTTGAACAATTGGAACGATTCTCTCGAGGCGACGAGTTAATCAACATCATCGATTGGAAATCTCAATGACCTTCTCGATTCTTGCGATATTTACTGTTCAACCCGAATTCATTGCGCAATTTCGCGATGCGCTGATGAAGAATGCGTCGGCATCCCAACAAGAGCCTGGCTGTATCTCCTACATTGTTCATGGCGATGCGAGCGCATCAAATATCTTCTTTCTCTACGAGAAATACCAATCAAAAGAGGATTACGAATTCCACCGCACTACAAGCCACCTTAAAGAATTTAGAGAGGTCATGACCCCGATGTTGGAAAGCGACCCAGTGATTTATCGCGGTTCCGAGATTTAAGTTAGGCTCTCGTTCGTGCTCACCATTACTGCCGAATCACTTAAGTCGAAAGTTGGGCGTGAGAAGGCAATCTTTAAAATTGTTGAAGCGCTCCGAGCTGATGAGATAGTAATTGCTCCTATCGATCAAGGTTTTGCATATATCGCTGACCCTAATTCAGACGTTGCAATGGCAAAGATCAAAGAGATAAAAGCGATGGCGCCATCAAGCTATTTTGCACTCCTTGTACATTCCGTTGAACAAATCCATCAATACTGTGGGCCAACGTCTACCGAACAACGATTGCTCGCTAAAGAGTTCTGGCCAGGTCCACTCCTTATGGAATGCGCCGTACTTCCAGGAGTTATCGGTTCATTTGGCTCAGATGGTTCGCCTGATTCACTCTTCTTTCGACAGGCAGTAGATCCAGTCGTTGCTGGCATCTGTGAAATGTCTGGCCCGGTTGTCTTCTCCCCCATTCTTGATGCGGATAAGAACACCATTGGAGACTTTAAGAAATTGCCTCCGATTGCGAAAAAATCGGCGAAATATGGCATTGGAGTAAAGCGTCGTTGGTCAAAAGATCCGGCAACGATTGTTTCATTTAGCAAAGCAGGTGCTGTAATTAAGAAAATTGGCGGAGTCAGCGAACAGCAGATTAGAACGATTATTCCAAGCGTTTCACTTCAGTAAGTACGGGCTTTGAACTAATTCGATCTTTAAATTAATTCAATTGGTTTTCCGATTTCCGGAATAACAACCTTTCCACCATTTTTTTCAAGCGCGTAATACACATCAGAGAATTCATCCAGGTTAAGCGTTGCGGTAGTTACTGCATCGGAATCTTCTGGCCAAAGACCCCAGTGCATTGGAACAGCAACTTTGCACCCTTGTCGCCACGCTAAGAAGCCCGCTTCTTTTGTATCCATATTTCCCGTAATTCCATTGATGCAAATAAGTGAGCAATCAACTCGACCTTCTGTGTCATCAACAATGGTTGCGTCATATTCCGTATCGCCTGAATGATAGATCCGCCATTTACCAACTGTAATGATGTAACCGACAGCATCTGGTGTGGGCTCGAGTTCAAACATATGGCGACATGCGACTGCTTCAATTTTGATGTCATTAATCATCGTCGATTCACCGCGCTTGAGCATAATTCCGCGATCACCATAGAAGCCGCCAGCGCGAGCTAGTTTGATAACAGAGAACGGACCGATGTACTTCATCTTCTGATGCTTTGAAAACGGAATGATTGCTTCTGGATCTTGATGATCATCGTGTGGATGTGTTGCCATCACTGCATCAAATTCACACTCTTCCGGTGATACTGGCGCTGGATGGCCACGAGAAACGCCGTACGAGGTTTGTACTGAGTTAGTCAGATATGGATCAATCGCCACCATGGTTCCCGATGGACTCTTAATAACAAAGCCTGCTTGGAGTAGCCACCAAATATGCACGCCACCTGCAGGAACTTTTGTATCGCGAATCTTTGGCCAGATAGAAGTACTCATCCTTTAATCGCTCCTGCCGTGAGTCCTGAAACAACGAATCGTTGAATCATCATGTAGAGAATTACTGGTGGCAAACCGTAAATAAGTCCACCAGATAACAAAACTTGAATTGGTGTATCTAACTGAGACATCGTTGAGGCTAGGCCCACTGATGCTGGATACAGCTCTTGCTTTGAAATCATTGTCACCGCAAGCAGATAATCAGACCAACTTGCGAAGAAGGAAACAACCATCACAGCCAAGATCGCTGGCGAGCAGAGCGGAATAATAATTTTTCGAAGCACCTGCATATATGAACATCCATCAATTTGAGCCGCCTCATTCACTTCTTTCGGCACGCTTTCAAATGCGGGGCGCAAAATCCAGACGCCTACAGGAATAACGAAGGCTGCGTGGAGTAAAGAGAGCGCTGCCAAACTGTTTAAAAGTTTTAAATCTTGATAGATCTTGAAGATAGGAATAACAATAAGCGCTTCTGGCAACATCTGTGTGAAGAGCAGCATTAAGCCAAATGCAAACTTTCCACGCCACTCAAACCATGAGAGAGCATAAGCTCCGAGAATTGAAAAACTTGTTGTAATGATTGTTGTAAGCAACGCGACAAATCCTGAGTTAAGCAACCAATGCGTCATTGGATTTTGTGCGAAGAGATCTTTAAAGCCAGTGAGATTTGGATGAACTGGATACAGAACTGGTGGATAGTTCAGGGTGACGTTAGGCGATTGGATCGCTGTGACAACCATCCAATAAAGTGGGAAAGCTACAAGGAGTGAGATGATTGCTAAGAAGCCATAGCGCGCAAAATTACGGAAGAATTGCCCGCCTTTTGAACCCGTTACTACGCTCATCGTCGATCTCGCAATTCTGCTCGTCGCGAAAGAATCAAATATGCAATCGCCACAATCATCGTAATCACAAGTCCTGTCACGCCAATCGCTGACGATAGAGCGTAATCAAAGTACTTAAACGCAGTGTTATAGACCGAGAGCACGAGAGTTTCAGTATCTCGCTCTGGACCACCACCAGTAGTCAGATAAATCATGCTGAATTGGCGGAATGCAAAGATAAATGCGAGCAGACTCAGTAAGTAAAGCGTTGATCGAATACTTGGCAATGTCACCGTGCGAAAGCGTTGAAACGCATTTGCGCCATCAACATAGGCAGCTTCGATGAGATCTTCAGGTACGCCTTGTAGTGCTGCCAGAAAAACAATGCTGTAGAAAGGGAATGTCTTCCACATCGAGATGAGGTTGACCGAGATAAAAGCTAACGGACTCGAAGTTAACCAACCACCTGAGGTATCGATTGGCATAATCGGATTGAGAATATTTACTACACCGAAAGCGGTGTTAAGAATCCAAATAAAAACGATAACTGACGCGATATCCGGGAACGCCCATGGCGCGGTCATTAAGGCGCGAACTGCTCCACGTCCTTTGAATTTCTTATTGACGAGAAGCGCAGTCACTAATCCAGCGCCAACAGAGAGCAATACGAAAAGAACTGCGTAAATTAAAGTGACACGAAGACTATTTCTAAAATTCTCGTTAGCCCATAACCCTGCGTAATTGTCTAAACCGACAAAACTTACTTTCTTTCCAATCTCATCTCCGAGTTTCTTATCGGTGAGAGAGATATAAACATCTTGGGTAATTGGGTAGAGAACTAATCCAAATGAAAAAACTAAAATAGGAGCAATTAAAAAATATGGAAGAAATGAACGACGTTGATTTTCAACAATTGACGTGCGGCGAGGAGTTACGAACTTTTTCAATTCGAAACTCCTCGCCAACACCCAAGACTTAACAGAGCCATAAAGATATATGAACCTGTCTAGTCATCTGCTCTCGAGGTTAAAGCTGCTTAGCCAGATCAAGCAACTGAGCTTGTGCTTTATCCATTGCCTGCTTCACAGTTGACTTCTTATTGATAGCCGACTGGAGGTTGGTAAGGATGATTGCACCGAACTCATCGCTCTTTGTAATGAAGTCACCCATCATGTCCATTGGTGTAATAGGCACGCTTGGTGGTGTAAGGAAGCCATCGATCCATGGAAGATCTTTGAGATAGCTCTGGAAAGCTGGAACCTTTGTCATTTCTGGGAATGGTGGAATGAAGTCCAAGCAAGCCATAGTTAGGTCAGCCATGTTTTCTGGCTTGAATAACCATGTGAGGAACTCAGTTGCTTGAGCCTTATTCTTTCCAAGCTTGTTAAGCGAAATTGGGTGAACACGTGATGCAGCTTTCTTGCTTGCTGATGGAATTGCCACCGAGCGAAGCTTTGCGTACACCGCTTCATTTGTGCTCTTCAAAACGTTAACAGCTGCGGAAACCCAGAAGCCTTGTGCAATACGGCCATTAGAAGCCAACTGCACTGCTGCTGCGTTGTTAATACCCTTTGGAATTGCAGCGTTATAAAGCTTGAGCCACAATTCAAGAGACTTAACAACCGCTGCTGAATTTGCAAGTGGTGTCTTGCCCTTTGCCCATACACCGTCATAGATGTTGACCCAGTTCTGCATGTTGAACCAGAAGTCGCCTTGTTCAGCCATGATATTTGGGTGCCAGAAACCGTATTGGTTTGGCTTCTTTGTCAATTTAGTTGCAGTTGCAAGTAATTGATCTGGTGTTGTAGGTGGCTTGAGACCAGCCTTGCTAAAGATTTCAGAGTTATAAAGCAGACCGAAGTTAACGGTAACAATTGAAACACCGTAGCAAACTCCAGCTTTGTCAGTGACATAAGCATGGATCTTTGGGTTTGGCGTAACTTTTGCTGCCTTAATTGCATCTGTAAGTGGAAGGAAATATCCACTCTTGAAAAGACGAACAGCAAGATCTGGTGTTGACATGATCAAATCGTCTGTCAACGATCCTGCTTCAAGTCCTGTAAGAACTTGGTTTACATATTGAGCAAATGGCCAACCACTGAGTTTTACTTCAATTGTTGTGCTTTGCGCATTGAACTTAGCGAGAATTCCTTCCCAAGCTTCTTTACGGCCTGGTTCGAATCCCATCCATGTTGTGATGTTAAGAGTTGTCTTTGCTGCGTTTGCTCGTGGAGCTGCTGCAACCGACCCGACCGCTGCCGCACCTGCTACAGCACCCGTTGCCTTAACAAATGAACGACGGCTTAATCCGTTTTCGTTCACTGAAATGTCATTGGTTTTAGCTTTTTTTGCCATCGACGCTGATTCCCCTTTTCATCGATCAGGGCTTGATCGATCTCGGTTGTAAACAGTTATCCGTTTACTAGTAGGGCACTTTGCGCTCATTTGTCCTGAAAGTCAAGGAGATTTTGCAAGAAATTCACGCTCAAAAAGGCTGAAATCCGCTGATTAATAACGTTCCGTTATAAAGGCTTGGTTACCTCTCGGTACATCACGCATTTGTTATCAAACTCATTGCCTACGCACTTGCGCTGATCTTCTCAGCACACCACTCCTTTGTTGGAAAGGCGTTTTGAGCGCCAATTGTTATCACGCTATGTGAAGCTGCAGTTATCGCAAATTCCAATGCCTTAATCGAACTCAACCCATGAGCTAATCCGCCAACAAATGCGCCAATTAAACAATCACCCGCACCTGTTGTATCGCGAGCAACAACGTGTGGAGCGCTAATTTTTTTCTGCTCACCTTCTTCATCAAGAAGAATTGCGCCACGTGCTCCTAGCGTAATGATGCAATGAGTCTTTCGAATAAATGAATTAATAGCTTCAGGTGAGTCTGGCGCTAAGTGACGTGGATGGAGTTCTTGAAATTCAACTTCGTTCACGATCAACCACGTTGAATTATCAAGGAGTTCGTGTGGAAGAGGTGTAAATGGCGCTGGATTTAAAATAGTTGTTACATCGACACTGTGAGCATATGAAAAAATTTGTGAAGTCACAGCAACCGGTATTTCACATTGGCCGATGAGATATTGAGCATCTGGCAATTTTTTTAATGAATCGAGGGCTTGAGTTACGCTCACTGCAGAATTCGCGCCAGGAATGAGAACTATTCGATTTTCGCCAGATTCATCTACCCAAATATGCGCCATGCCAGTTGAGGTAGAAACACGTTGTACTCCAGAGATATCTATTTCGTTTGAGCGAAAATTTTCTAACGCCAAATCACCATATGAATCATTTCCCACTGCGGAAATCATGCTCACGGGTACGTTAGTTCTACTTGCCATTACAGCTTGATTTGCGCCTTTTCCGCCGAAATTTTGGCTAAACGCTTGGCCAGTAATCGTCTCCCCCGCTTCTGGAATACGCTCTGAAACCACTGTTAAATCAACGTTTACGCTGCCGAGCACGACTACCCGAGAAAGCGCCATGCTGAAAGTGTACGCACGATTATTGGGATGAAATATCTTTCTTATTGAAATATCCCACAGCGAGTGCTCCGATAACGATGGAGCTTCCGACAAGCTTTAACAATCCCACGCTGTCCAGGCCATCAAATAGTGGATTACCTGCCAACGCCCAATTGAATGGGTTATACGGCGCTATCCCATCGAATGTATCTACGAGCGCTTCTAATGAGTAAATCAAAAAGAGGATTAATGCGAGTCCGGTGGCTATGCCAAGTGATGCTCCTTTATGTCCGGTCAAGGAACCTGCAAGGAAAGAGAGCGATGAGAAAAATAGTCCAGTAGCAATGCATGATGCGGTTGCCGCAAATAAGTGTGGCCCATCCACTTCTAGATGTACATGGCTTTTAAGAAGAAGAATGTTGAGCGCTGCCAGAATTCCCACTGCAGCGATGACAGTCACTGTTGCTGCCATCTTTGTCACGACTATTCGAACTCGACTTATGGGAAATGCAAAGAGAAGATCAGCAGTTCCTTTCTCTTCTTCCTCTGCCGTGGCGCTCGCTCCCCACGTAGCGCCTATCGCAATCAAAATGAGTGGAATCATCATGCTGTAGAGCTCTGTGCTGAGAAAGCCTGGCCCAGTTGTGTAATCCTGCATACGAAATATTTTTTTAATCGCATCTGGATAATTTTCTAGGAAGGTTTCGAAGCCTTTTCCTGACTTAGCAATGCTTGGATAAACCGACATCTGAATCGATACCATCAAAACTGCCACACCAGCCCATGAAAGTAGCGAACGCCAATGATCTCGCCACATCTTTAAGTACAGCGCAATAATCATTGTGGGTGGCTACTTTTCACGAGAGTAAGAAATATTTCATCGAGTGACGGCTCATGAGTATGAACTGTCATCACGCCATGATTCACCGCAGCCCGTAGTAATTCTCGTTCGCTCCCGGTTACTGTGCATTGAGCGACTTCGCCATCGACCACTATCTCGGTCAGTCCTGCCACACCCGCAAAAGAATTAGCGTTAATTGCAGATTCGAAATAGAGATCGATTCTTCGCACCGCTTGCTCTTTAAGGGTTGAGATATGTTCAACAACAACAATTTCACCTTCGTTGATGATGGCTATGCGATCTGCCAGATTCTCTACTTCGCTCAAAACGTGTGATGAAAGAATTATCGATGCGCCTCGAGCTTGTGCTTCATTCAAAATCCGTTCAAATTCTCTCTGTACTAATGGATCAAGTCCACTTGTTGGTTCATCGAGAAAGAGCACATCTGGTTTGTGCATAAATGCGTAGATCACGCCAACTTTCTGGCGATTACCTTTGGAGAGATCATGGATATGTCGATGTAGGTCAAGGCGTAAACGTTCGGCGTAATTGAAAATTAAGTCATCACATTCGACATTACGCATGCGAGCCACAAAACGCAGGAATTGCAAGGCTGTGTAATTGCTATATGTTGCAAAGACTCCGGGTAGATACCCAATTCGTTTACGTAATTCTGGAGAGGACTCCAACGCATTCATCCCTAAGATTGATGCCGATCCGCTTGTCGCCTTAATCAAGCCCATTAATGTGCGAATAGTTGTTGTTTTTCCCGCACCATTCGGTCCAAGAAATCCAAAAACTTCACCCGGAAAAACTTCAAATGAGACATCACGAATCCCACGACTTTTCCCATAATTTTTCGTGAGATTGGTGAGCGAGATTCGAGGATTTGTTCTCCTGCTCATTTTGCGATTGTAGGAATCAGACCTCTTTATCCTCTTCTCAATCCTCTTCGCATGAGGTCGCAACTAACTCTCAATCTCATCCAATAACTCTCCAGTAGACTTCGACCCATGTCGAAAGTGCTCGCATCACTGCCAGTTGGTGAAAAAGTTGGTATCGCCTTCTCTGGCGGACTTGATACATCGGTCGCAGTAGCGTGGATGCGCGCTAAGGGCGCAATTCCTTGCACATACACAGCAGACCTTGGGCAATATGACGAGCCAGATATCGCATCAGTTCCTTCGCGAGCAAAAGAGTACGGCGCAGAAATTTCTCGCCTCGTCGATTGCAAAGAATTGATGGTTGAAGAAGGTCTTGCGGCAATTGCGTGCGGAGCGTTCCATATCCGCACAGCTGGAAAACAATATTTCAACACCACACCAATTGGCCGTGCGGTAACGGGAACTCTCCTCGTCCGCGCCATGATGAGCGATGGTGTCTCTATTTGGGGCGATGGGTCCACTTATAAAGGAAACGACATTGAACGTTTTTATCGTTATGGACTTCTTGCAAATCCCAACTTAAAAATTTACAAGCCGTGGCTTGATGCTGATTTTGTTCGGAACTTGGCGGTCGAAAAGAAATGTCTGAGTGGCTTACTAAAAATAAGCTTCCCTACCGAGACAGCGTCGAAAAAGCGTATTCAACCGATGCCAATATTCTCGGTGCTACTCACGAAGCAAAACAATTAGAGAACCTTGATTCTTCTCTCGAAATTGTTGCGCCAATCATGGGTGTGAAGTATTGGGATTCGTCAGTAAAAATTGATAGCGAAGATGTCACCGTCGAATATAAAAATGGTCGACCAGTAGCCATTAACGGAAAGACATTTAAGTCATCCGTGGATTTGATGAAAAAAGCCAATGCCATCGGTGGCAGACACGGTTTAGGCATGAGCGATCAGATCGAAAATCGAATTATCGAAGCGAAGAGTCGAGGAATTTATGAAGCACCAGGAATGGCTCTTCTCTTTGCTGCGTATGAACGACTCATCACTGCTATTCATAACGAAGACACCATCGCCAACTACCACGCGGAAGGTCGTCGACTTGGGCGTTTGCTTTATGAAGGCCGATGGCTCGATCCACAATCCCTCATGCTTAGAGAATCACTACAGCGCTGGGTCGCCTCCGCAGTAACTGGAACTGTCACCTTCGACTTCGTCGAGGCGATGATTACTCAATTATTAATACAACTGGCCCGCATTTCTCGTATCACCCAGAGAAACTCTCCATGGAAAGAAATGAGAACGCTGCATTTGGCCCAACCGATCGAATCGGCCAATTGACTATGCGAAACCTTGATATCGAAGATACTCGTTCGAAGCTTGAAAATTACAAAGCCCAAGGACAACTTAAAGGTGAAGGTTTCAACCTTATTCAAGAGTTGGAATAGTTCATGGCTAAAGATCTCGACAAAGTAATTCTCTATTACGGCTTTGCACCGGTGGCTGATCCGGAAGCGGTTCGACTTTGGCAACAGTCGCTCTGCGAATCATTTAATCTCAAAGGTCGCATCATCATCTCCCCACATGGAATCAACGGCACTCTCGGTGGAAAAATGAAAGACCTAAAGAAATACGTCAAGCAAACCAAGATGTATAAAGGATTTAAGAAGATTGATTTCAAGTGGTCTGAAGGTACTGGGAATGATTTTCCTCGATTAAGTGTGAAAGTTAGACCTGAACTTGTTGCATTTGGCGCTCCTTATGAAATTGAAGTAGATGAGAATGGCGTCGTTGGTGGCGGAATCCATCTCAAGCCTCAACAAGTAAATAAATTAGTGAAAGAACGAGGCGACGACGTCGTCTTCTTTGATGGCAGAAATGCATTCGAAGCAAAGGTAGGAAGATTTAGGAATGCAGTTGTTCCTGATGTGGTGACATCTCATGATTTCGTACAAGAAATTGAGAGTGGTAAATATGACCATCTCAAGGAGAAGCCAGTAGTCACTTACTGCACCGGCGGCATTCGATGTGAAATCCTCTCGTCGGTCATGAAAACGCGTGGCTTTAAAGAGGTCTACCAAATTGAAGGCGGAATCGTTCGATACGGCAATAAATACGGCAGTCGAGGACTCTGGGAAGGATCGCTCTATACCTTCGATGGTCGAATGATTATTGATTTTGATGATCAATCTAAAGTCATTGGCGAATGCGAAAAATGCGGTAGTTCTACAAAAACTTTCTTTAACTGTGGACTTGCCTCATGTCACGAATTAATTCTTCTCTGCGAAACATGCTCCAAACTCGATGCAAACCTCACCTGCACCCACGAGAATCTTCGTACCAGTAATCGCGAACTTATTGGTTAACCAGTAACCCAGATTTCTGCTCGTCGATTAGCCGCTAAACCTTCAACCGTTGTATTTGGTGCAACTGGGTAGCTTGGACCGTAATAACTTAATTGGAAGTCAGCTCCTGGAACTAGAGTTGATATGTAATTCTTCACAGAAGTTGCTCGGTCAAACGAGAGCTTCTGATTATCGATACCGCCACGAATATCTGTGAAGCCATAGATAGTGAAGTTTTTATATCCGAGCGCTTTAACTTTGGTTGCAACGTCTTTAAGAAGCGACTTGGCGTTTGTAGTTAATGAGTACTTCGCCGTATCGAAATTAACAACGGTGAGTAAGAATGGTTGGCTCTTATCAAAGACAGCAGGTGCTTTCGAGGTTAAGTTATCGCCACCTACGGAGATAATCTCAACTTTATTATTCTGACCATAAGCTTTGTTCAAAGTACAAGATAGCTCTTGAGTAGCACATACTTGTGAACCATCAATCATGACTCGATAGGAATCTGCGTTATCAGATTGACCCCAGTGAACGATCGTCTTAGAAAGTGAAAGCAACTGATACATCGGATTCTTTGCAGGTAATGGAAGCACAGTCACCGGAATAACAACTTTCTTGCTCTGACCGGAATCTTGAACTGTTACCGTTACGGTGGTCTTGCCGCTATAGCCCTCTTCCGCTACAACCGTGACTTCTTTTCCGGAAGTTGTCACTTGATCAATTCCTTGACCTTGATTTACAACCGTAGAACTAGAACTTGGTTTAGGAGTCGCAGAGGCAACTGACGGCGTTGGCAATGGCGCAACGGTCACACCAGGAGTTGGCTTTATTACACCAGGAGTTGGAGTGGGTGTTGGAGTAGGTGTCGGCCTAGCGGCTTGTGAACTATTTGGCGACGCCGAATTGGATGAATTCGGATTTGGAGTATTTGTTCTCGTTGCTGAAGGTGTAGGAGTTGAAGTTTGAGATGGTGTTGAAGATGGTGACGGCGAAATTGAAGGTATAGACGTGAAAGTTGGCGATGGTGATGATGACGGTGTTGGAACAGAGACTGTCGCAGCATTTGATACTTGAGTAATTACTGTTGTTACTGGATTTGTCGCCACAGTCACGACACCAATTCCAAGTGGATTAATCGTGCCGGACGGCGTTGGAGAGGCCTTAGGAGTTCCTGTTGAAGTCGGGATTGGTTCAGCTCCAGCTCTAACAATCAATGTCACTGAAGTTGTTTGTGTCGTATAGGTGCCAAGATCTGTCGGCGAGAAGAGAACGAGAAGCTTGTATGTGCCTCGCGGAAGTTTGACGCCAAAGGTTGGCGTGTATTCATATGTTCCGGAAATCGACGCTTCTGCATTCAATTGGATACTTGTAAGTGGTGTGCCTTCATAAATTGGCGCTGGGTTGCTCCAAGTTAATGTGTACTGCCGTTTCGCGACAGATTGATTTCGAACAATATTGAAAATTCGAGTTATCGATGCCGGTTCATATTCCACAGTTCCATTTTGAGAAACAGTTATTGAGCATTGACCAGCAGAAATTGGGTACACAAATCCATCTCGAACGTCACAAATACTTGGCGTATTAACAGTGACATTAATTGGAACCGTAGTCATTGAGAAGTAGAAGAGTTTCTGTCCAGGATCCGACGTTAACATTGCCGCTGGTTGGTTAAATACAAGGTTCTGTTGCTTCTTAACTACGCTGGTGATCGAATAAGAAACAGTGACGCTTGCTGCTGGATTGTAATTAGCATTTCCACCTTGGGAAGCAGTAATCGAACATGTTCCATTTTTTTCAGGATCTGTTCCTGATGTATAGACCGAGCAAATTCCGCTGGAGTTATTACTTAATGTCACCGGCAGTCCACTCGAAGCTGAATAGGTAAGGCTTTGTCGAGACTCACCTACGAGCATATTTCGAGGCTGGGTGAAGTTGATAACCTGATTTGCCTTAACCAAAGTAAATGTCGCGTTATTGCTCGCAGAGTTATAAGTCGAATCTGCGGCAATAGTGACAGTAACTATGCAGCTTCCCGAGCTTGCTTGAGCCGTTAATTGATCGCCACTAATCGAGCAATTTCCACTATTGAGTGAGTATGAAATCGAACCAGCTCCAGAGTATCCAGTACCGCGAAGCGATGAGGACGAAAGGTAAGGAAGTGTTCCACCGGAGAGCGAAATCGATTGGCTTTGAAGTGAACGTCCCGGAGCGGTAACCGAAAAGGTTCTATTCACGCTTGTTGCAGCGTTGTAGTTCGAATTTCCTGATTGCGAAGCAGTGAGATCGCAAGTACCTACTGAACTTCCTGTAACTGTCGTACCCGAAACCGAACATTTTGCGGAAGAGTTATTTGTAATACTGACAGTTAATCCACTCGATGTTGAATAAGACAACGTTGCTGAAGAACCATTCGCCAGAGATGATGGCTGAGTAAAAGTAATTGTTTGATCAGCTTTTGCAAGAGTAATAGTTGCTGTATCTGAAGCGGAGGAATATCCACCTCCTGCAGCCTTTTCAGCCGTTATTAAACATGTTCCCGTTCCGGATAGCGCTGTTAAAACTCCTGCTGACAAAGAACATCCAGCTCCCGAAGTCAATGTATATGTCACGCTTCCTGTACCCGATCCTGCACTACTTAATGAAAGTGTCAATGTCGTGTTATAAGTTAACGTGGAATCATCTAATGAAATTGTTTGTGAACTTAGGGCTGAAATTGTATAAGTTCCGTCTACGTAACTTAAAGAATAGTTCGACGAACTTCCACTTGTGAAAACAACAGTGGCACTTGATGGAGCATTTGAATAAGTTCCAGCCGAACTAGGTACAACTACATTTGCAGAATATGTTGTTCCACCGGTTCCAGTAAATGTATACGTTGCTGCTGTGACGCTTCCGGCATCGCTACCTATTAATCCAGACAGGCTTGAGGTAAATGTAGGGCTTGACTCTCCTTCTGTAATTGTCTTGTTATCTGCAGTGATGGTGAGAGTCGCTGTCGTAATTGAAATTTGTCTCTGGACACTTGGTGCTGCCGCGTATGTATCGTTTCCAGCCTGTGTCGCGGTGTAAATACAGTTATTAGTTCCTGCAACCGCAGCGGTAACAACTATTGAATCACTCGAAATAGTTGTAGTTCCTGACCCCGTACATCCGCCGCCTGATGGTGTAAGTGTTACTGGCAAACCTGAAGTGGAAGTAGCGCCGATAGTAAAGGTGCTTCCATAAGTTTTTGAACCACTCATCGTAAAGGTAATGGTTTGACTTGTTCCACCGGTTATCGTCAAGGTGCCTGGTGAAAGCGTGACCGTATATGAATCAGACAAAGGTGATGGCGTTGAAGTTGCTAATGATTGCGTAATTGAATATGTTCCGGCAGTTTCTCCAACGGCACGTGAAGCGCTCACTGTGAAAGTGTCGCTATTCACTAATGATCCTGAAGTTATTGAGTAGCCTAAAAGTGATGGATCTGCATCATTTGCAACTTTTGAAACAGAAGAAGCAGTAATTGTTATTGATCGCTTACCTAGTGTGATTGTTGCCGGGTCAGAGGCTGATGAGTAATTGGTATCTGACGCTTTTGTTGCAGTTACAGTGCAACTTCCTGAAGCCTGCAGGGCAGTGAGAATTCCTGAAGAAACTGAACACCCTACTCCGCTTAATGAGTAACTTATTGAACCTGATCCTGGTCCGTTTGTAAGAATTGTTGAAAGGGTTAACGTATTTCCATATGTCAAAGATGCATCGGCTAAAGTTATTGATTGAGACGCCTGATCGATTGTCAATGTTCCAGTTAGGTAAGTTATTGTGTAATAGTCAGAGAAAGTCGCCGGTGTAGATGAAACGATTACTGGAGTTATCGTGTATGAAGCGACAGTTTCCCCAGTCGTACGAGAACCTGAAACTGTGAACGTATCACTTGAATATACCGATCCGGAAGTAACCGAATATCCATTTAAAGATGGATCTGAGGCTCCATATATCTTGGAAACATCGTTGGATTTGATCGAAATAGAACGCTTAGCAAGAGTGATAGTCGCGGGATCAGTGGCTGAAGCGTATGTTCCATCTCCAGCTTTAGTCGCTGTGACCACACATGAACCCGACGCTGCCGTTGCAGTTAATACTCCTGCTGATAGCGAACAACCGGTACCACTTGTAAGTGTGTAAGTGATAGCACCTGAACCAGGTCCATCGGTTAATTTGGTGGATAGTGTTAAAGAATTTCCATAAATCACGGTCGCATCGATAAGCGTGATGGATTGGCTCGCACCACCTGAAATGGTTAAAGCTCCATTAACCATTGTTACCGTATAGGAATCGGTAAAAGGCGAAGGTATTGAAGTCGCAATAGTTTGAGTAATTGGGTATGAACCAGTTGTCTCACCTGATGTACGAGAAGCACTCACAGTAAATGTGTCACTGTTTACAAGTGAGCCAGAAGTTATCGAATATCCCAAAAGTGATGGATCGGAGGCATTTGCGACTTTACTTACTGATGCTGCAGTTATTTCAATAGACCTTTTGCCTAAAGTAATTGTTGCAGGGTCAGAGGCTGATGAGTAGTTGGTATCGGCTGCTTTTGTTGCCGTTACAGTGCAAGTACCCGACGCATGTTGAGCAGTTAACACCCCACTTGTAATAGAGCATCCACTTCCTGTCCATAAATAACTAATCGCACCAGAACCTGAGCCATCTGTTAATACAGTCGAAAGAGTTAGAGTATTTCCATATAAAACTGTTGCATCACTTAACGTAATCGTTTGAGAAGCTTGATTAATAGTGAAAATTCCGGTTTGCAGTGTCACTGTGTATGAATCAGAGAATGTGCTCGGTGTTGATGTATTTATCGAAGGAGTTATTGTGTACGTAGCCACGTTTTCACCGCTTGCTCTCGAGCCTGTAATGGTGAAAGTATCGCTGGAATATACGGATCCGGAAGTGACTGAATATCCGTTCAATGAAGGATCAGCAGCACCAAAAGTTTTGGAAGAGTCAGAAGCTTTTATTGTTATTGGTCTCTTCGTAAAAGTTATGGTTGCAATGTCTGTTGCTGGATCGTAAGTTGCATCACCAGCTTTACTTGCCAAAACATCACAAGTTCCTGAACCCTTTTTTGCGGTTAAAGTCGTGCCGCTTATCGTGCAACCAGTTCCAGAATTAATTGAATAAGTTATTGACCCACTTCCACTTCCACTGGAGCCTAATAGCGAAGTTAGGTTAAGCGTTTCACCATAAATAACTGACCCATCATTGAGGGTAATGGAATCCGCAATTTTTCCTGGAGTATTAATTGTGTATGCGCCTGCTGCATAAGAATATGAATAGTTGGAGGAGGTGCCAACCGTAAACGTTAATGAAGCGGCAGATGGAGTGATCGAATAAGTACCGGCTACTGAAGGAGTATCTGTAGACGGCCCAAATGACGTCGTCGAACCAGTGCTTTGAAAAGTATAAGTCATTGCTGCAACACTCGCGGTATCACTGCCTTGCAATCCACTTAATGTTACATTGAAGGTTGGATTAGCTGCTCCAGCAGTTTTTGATTTATCGTTTGCTGTAATTGTTAAAGTTCTTACACTGATTGTGTATGTGCCATCTACGTAACTTATTTGATAGTTAGTTGCTAATCCTGAACTAAAACTTAAAGTCGCCGAACTCAAAACTATCTTGTATGTACCAGCATTACTCGGAGCAGTTGATGACTCAGGATAGGCGACCGAACTTCCAATATAGGTTCGATTTATTGCCGAGATCGTTGCTAAATCAGAACCAGCAAATCCACTTATAGTGTTTGACATGCTCGGAGTACTTGCGCCATACGTTTTAGATTTATCGTCAGCTGTTATCGTAAGAGTTTTAGGATTTACGTAAAACGACTGGTCCACTGCCGGGGCGGCATTGTAAGAACTATTTCCATCTTGTGTGGCGCGAATTGTGCATGTGCCGACTGAGACAATTGTGACTGTATTTCCAGAGATTGTGCATACCGATGTGGTTAATGAAGTGTTTGTGATCGACAAACCAGACGTTGAAGTATCAGAGACCGAAAAGGTTGAATCTCCATAAGTTTTATCTGAAATAGTATTGAAAGTTATCGTTTGATTTGAACGTCCAGTTGTAAAATTGAGTATTGATCCATCGTAATTAGCGCCAGCAGAACAGTTACCACCGGTAAGAGCGGTACATGCTCGAATTTTAAAGTAATACGTTGTTCCATTTGAAAGTCCCGTGACGTTCAAACTGAAATTCTGACTTGTTCCACCACTTGCTGTTGTAAGCGTGACAGCGTCAGCTTCATATACATAACTTTCGGTAGTGCCAGAGGATAAATTCGAAACCGTGCCATAAATAAAAGAGATTCTCACTATTGGAGTGAAGTTTGGATTTATTGTTCCATTCAATGTTGCCGTAGTAGTACCTGGAGAACTTGCCGCCAGAGTTGTCGACGATGGTGCTGATGCTATTCCAGCAGTTGTGAACGAAAGAATATCGCCATAAACGGTGCCGACTCGGACTCTAAAATAATACGTCGTATTTGCAGATAAATTTCCTGGAAATGTATAACTAGAAGCTAAAGGAGTAGAACCAGTTAGCGTTCCGCTGGCTGGAGTTGTCGCGGTGACTTCCGTAAATGAAGAGAGTGACGAAGACGTTCCATACTGGAAAATAGCTGTTCCACCATTTCCATTTGGATCAATTGTTGCATTCATCGTTGCAGTTTTTGTATCTACATCTGAAGCAGCATTCGTAATCGCTTCTACTGCGGAAGTGACGTTAGATGTTTCTGATGTGACAGTAGTCGATCCTGACGTAGACGTAACTGTTACTTGTGGAATCGTGCTTGCGGTTGCGCCAATCTTTAGGTCACCTACTAATGCATATGCTTGATTTGTATACGTCGTCGAAATATTAGGCAAAAGCATTGTGTACGTAAGAGTCACCGGAGTTGCACTAGAAACAGTAAAGGGTCCAACAAAATGCATTGGTCTTGGATTGAGTGATGATTCAGCTGCAATATAAGTTGGATCTGAAAGAGTCACGTTTGAATTATTGACGTCTGTTAAGCGGGCGCTACCGGAAGAGAATGACGTCGTTGATGGTGGAACGTCTACAATTTCATCAACGGTAGTCTGCGTACTTGAGGTTGATGTTATTTTCAGCTGATATGGAACCTTGAGATATGTAGTTCCGCCAACTGTTGTAGTTTCGAGATTTGAATTACTCGTGACTGTTTTTGCTAAATTGTAATTAATTGCAACTGTCGAGAAACTTAAGGTTGCTTTTGCGGCAGAAGCATCGGTGTTTGTGTGCTTCATTTGAGTACCTGAAGCTATTTGAGCTACTGGAACCGCCATCACATTGGATCCTGGATTACCGATAACGCGGAATGTATACGTTGCCACATATAGTGATTGATCTACATTTGTTAGCCCATTTGCACCAGAAATGAGAAGTCGATCGTTGTACGTCTTCCGATTTGAAGTATTACTCCAATCGTTATCCCCTTCGAAAGTAACCGTGACGTCAATCAATTTGAGAGATCGTGTCGGCCAAGAGGAAATAGCAGCTGGCGTTAACCAAATAACGTCGTTGTCTGGCGATCCCCCTTGACCGATATTTCCAGTTTCACCTTCAACAGAAATTGTTATATTTTGACCCAATTCAGGTGTTGTATCTGAAACATCAATTGCAGTGTTATTGGTGTCATAATCTTTTGATGCATTTATACCATTATCAATTACTTTGTTGGATGCAGCTTTTATAGTTTCTTTAACAGAACTGAATGTATATGTGCATTCATATAAAGCAGAAGCGCCATTCAGATCCGGACGCTTATTCCATACCTTTACGGTATGAGTCTGGGCAGATGAAGTTGCATTTGTTGCTTTTAACAGAACATATGCTGTCGCAGATTCCGACCCGGAGCCTGCTGCTCCCATGTTGTCCAATTCCATATATTTGTCATCTGGGTTTGCAAGTGAAATGACACCACCAGTGAAGGAAGAAAGTTCTACCCAGTAATTTTTGACAGTTGATCCTGAAGTGTTTGTGACAATGTATCCCACATAGCCAGCGTCTAATTTCGGAGTAACTCCTGAATCTATATAGAAGGCATTGCCATGGCTTGGAGTTACGCGAATATTATTTTGGGCGGCAGCGCTAGTGGAGCACGCCACCGCATTTGCCGGTGCTACCGAAGTTATTTGGAATAGTAGAAGTGGTATCAGTAAGAAAATTGAGTTTGCAAAAGAAAGAAATTTAGAAAACGTGAGGTAGTGCGCGACCTCGTCAATTTAGTCTCTCCCACCCCTTTCGGGGTAAAACTTCACCCCATGATGAGATAAGAGTAGTAGGACTAGGGGTTAGTTAATTGCATCCATCCAAATCTGATAGAGCTTTTGAGCGGCCGCAGGTGTTGCAGTCATAATTCCGCCCTTTTCTGGGAAAAGGTTGATAGTCCCTGTTTCGTCCATCACAACTCCGCCTGCTTCGTGAACGATGATGCAGGCAGCTAAATGATCAATAGGGCTGTAATGGCCAATAACAGCGCCGACTCCGCGATTGAGTGCAACTCCAGTTAGCGTCAAAGTTCCTGATCCCATGATTCGCATCGTGCAGAAATTTTCTGCAAGAAGATCAAGAAGTTTGAGCATTCCTGGCCATGATTGATATGCGGCAAGTTCGGTCGAAACAATTCTGCTTGCGAGTGGATTATCAACTTTTATATTTTCAATTTTGAGTGGCTTGCCATTATGGAGTGCACCTTTATCGCGTTGGGCTTCAAAGAGATCTTCGCGCCACGGATCGATAACGATTCCAAGTAGTGGTGTGCGATTAAATGCGAGGGCAAGTGACATTGAGGACCAGGGCATTCGATTAGCGAAATTTGTTGTGCCATCAACTGGATCGAGATACCAGGCAGCGATATTTTCTTTGTAGGTTCCGCCGAATTCTTCGCCGAGGAAATGATGGCCAGGAAAGTTAGCGGAGATGACTTCGCGGATATGCGCTTCAACAAGGAGATCCACTTCGGTGACGATATCTGCGGCATTTTTCTTTGTTTGAATTTGAACTGGATTCCACCAACGTGAAAAACCAATTGCCCATTTACCAAGATCTCGAGCAACTCTCATTGCTTGATCAACTTCTACGTCATTAATATTTGCGTAAGTCTTTGCGGTTGGTGGGGTTTCCTGAAGTACTTTCTGAAGGAGCGCTAGTTCATTTGTGGTGATGGAATCGATGCCGATGGCTTTGGCCCAGCGCATCGTTGCCTCATCATCAACTGTCCATACTGAGACTTTGCATCCCATGTCGTGGATCGCATCGACTTTTGCTTTAGTGAGAAATGAGTATTGCGAATTGATGAAGTCTGGTTTGAGCTCTTCAATATCGTTTTTCGTGATTGCAACTGTGTCGTTCCACGGCATCCATATATGAGCTTTTTCATCGAGGCTTCGAATGATCTTCATTCCCTCGAGATCACCGCACCAATAAATGGTTGCCTTTGATTGTGATGCCACTTCCCACGCTTGGTGTGCTGGGTGTCGCTCTTCCATATCGATCATCAAAACGCAGGATGTGTTTTCAAAGAGTGGCAGAACATCTTTAAGGAGTGGAATGCGGAGATTGCCATGACCAAGTTGTTGAATTTCATTCCACGTCACTTCGGTAACTGGTTTTTCTAAACCCCACATTCGTTCCAAGGTTGGATCGTGGAGAACTACTACTTCCCCATCTTTAGATGCGAACATCGATTTCAACAATTGCGGCACCAGATTTAATCGCTGATTCAATAGCGATAATTGTGTTTTCGCGGAATCGACTCGAATTGCCGCGATGGGCACATGCAACAGTCATTGTTCGACTGATGCGAGTTTGCCGTTGCGATAGATCAACGCTTTATGGATCTTTGCGTAACCTTTTGCGCCAACAGCTGGGATATCTGTTGAGATAAATGCACGGATTTCAACATCACTGCGCTTTAAGGTAGACCTCATGGAAGTGGCCACGTGGAACAACCAGCGAAACCGTTGCTTCTACTGCACCTGCAGAGTTCTTGGAATCGAATGTGACATCTTCTGGACGAACGCCGACGACATCGCTACCGGTTGAAATCTGTCCATTTGAATAGCTACCTTCATAGCGATTGAGTGAGCCGATGAAGTTTGCAACATATTCAGTTGCAGGTTTGTTGTAGATATCTTCAGGGGTAGAGAACTGCTCGATCTTTCCTTCTTTCATCACAGCAATTCGATCGGAAATAGAAAGGGCTTCATCTTGATCGTGGGTAACAATCACTGTTGTAATTCCAAGGCGGCGCTGAAGATCGCGAATATCTTCACGAACTTTTACGCGGAGTTTGGCATCAAGGTTTGAAAGTGGTTCGTCGAGAAGCAGAATGTCTGGCTCTTGAACAAGTGCGCGTGCGAGCGCTACGCGCTGCTGTTCGCCACCGGAGATTTGTGCAGGGCGTGAATCTTTATGGTGCATCAAATTCACTACACCGAGGACATCATGAACTCTTTTTTCGATCTCAGCCTTATTGACCTTGCGCACCTTTAATGGATAGGCAACGTTTTTAAATACAGTCATATGTGGCCACAGCGCATAGTTCTGGAAAACCATTGCCGATGGACGCTTTTCTGGTCCGATAGTTGTGACATCTTTTCCAGCAAGAGTGACAGTTCCGTTATCTGGAATAAGGAAGCCGGCGATCATGCGAAGAGTCGTTGTCTTGCCACAGCCCGATGGTCCGAGGAGCGAAACCATCTCGCCCTTCTTCACTTGAAGATCAAGGTTATCGATGATTACTCGTCCACCAAGAACTTTGCTCAATCCTTTAAGTTCTAGGCCGATTTCATTCTGCTGCGACATGATCATCCTTTACTTGATTATTTACTTTATTTGGAATCCTTCGGCGAGTTGACCGCCGATGATGTGTTTACGGGCAAGACCAATTAACAAGACCGATGGAATTGTTAAAAGAATAGAGAAGACTGCTGTTACTTGAATGGGGTACGTCTCAACGATTGCATACATCGCGGTAGGCATCGTGTAGATATTTGGTGCACCAACAAGGAATGTTCCTTGAGCTTCATCAAAGGCATAGATAAACGACATCACCATCGCAACGAGAATTCCTGGCATTGCCATGCGCAGTGTGATGGTTCGGAATACTCGGAATTTACTTGCCCCGGCATCTCGTGCGGCCTCTTCGAGATTCTTCGGAACTGAAGCGAATGCTGCGGCGGGAATCCAGGTCATATAAATAATGGTGCCAAGAACTTGAACGATGATGACGCCAACGATTGTTCCCATTAAGTTCAAGAAGTAATAGAGCGTCGCAATTGTTGCAAAGAGACCGATTTTAGGAAACGCGTTAGCGGAGAACATCATGATGAGGAATGTTCGACGGCCCCAATAGTTATAGCGGGCAGATGCATACGCAGCGGGAAGACAGATCACTGCAGAAACCAATACGACGATAGGACTGATGATGAATGAGGATTTCATCGCTTCTTTAAGTGCTTGAACTTCGAATACTTTTCTAAACCATTCCAGAGTAAGGCCAGTTGGTTTGTAGCTTGGGAATTTCCACTCGGTTGCAAAGGCATGAACAGCTAGCCAGACAAGTGGTCCAACCACAAGGATGAGCATCAAAATTGAAAAAATTGCAAGAATAATTTTTACGCTCCACGACTTTGTATGGAGATTTAGTGGTTGGACTTCGTTGGCCATCAGACTCGACCACTCTCTTTGGCGCTACGGAAGTTAGCCCAGATGTACATCACTGCAATTCCTGAAGCAGCTAAGAAAACAATAAATGCCATAACGATGGATTGTTGTGGTCGATTGTAAGCAGTGAAGAAGTTGGTGATCTCAACGCCAAACATGGTTGGCTGATTTGGTCCTAGGAAGAATGGAATGGTGAAAGATCCCATTACGCCGATGGAAGTAAAGGTTGCGACGATGACAATAGGAATGAAAGCGAGTGGCAACATCACTGTTCGAATGATGGTGACAATTCCAGCGCCAGCATCTTGCGCCGCTTCAATAAGGGCGTTTGGAATAGATTGAAAACCTGATGTAATCATCAAAATTGCAAATGGAAGTGAGGTCCAGACTGAACCGATAACGATGGCGACAACGGTTGACGTTATTTGGGGGACATCAAAACCAAAGGATTTTAAAAGTGTTTGATAGAGACCAGCTCCGCCATAAAAGGTGTAGAGAGCCCAGGCTGAAATAACTACCGGAATAAAAAGTGGCGTGAGTGAGAGCGCGGTTAAAAGTGAAGAGAGTTTTCCACCGCGAAGCCGTTGAATAAGGCCGATTCCGATAGAGAAGAAGAGAACGAGAATTGTTGCAAAGAGTGAAACAAGAAGTGTTGTTCGAAGATCGCCGAGAAAGCGTGGATCTTTAATGACATCTTGATACGCCTGAAGAGTGAAAAGTTTTCCATCTCTAGCGCGGACATCCTGGCCAATGATGGAGATGACTTCGTTAAGTCCACCGGTATAACCAAGTGAGAGGAAAAAGGCTAAGCCAATTGGTAATCCGATAAATGTACCCAGCACCAATATTGGTGGCAGAGCCATAAAGAAACCAAGTACAGAGAGCTTTGAGTCTTTCGACCCAAAGCTCTCTTTTGCGACTTGGTTAGTTGTCGCAGTACTCATTTGTTATATCAAATAAGTTTCTGTAACCGATATTCCTTACTTACCAGGAACCTCAAGCGCCCACGCATTCTTAAAATCAGTTGCGTTGCTTGAGAGATAGCCTGGACGAAGTGTTGAAACATCTGTGCCAACAGCGAACTTATCTTGGTTTGCTGCGCTCAATAGAGTGATCGGAACTACTGGATATCCATTGAGTGAGCCACCGACGATGATGTTCTGACCAGCTGGTGAAAGTACCCAGTTAATGAATCGCTGAGCAGCAATTGCATTTCTCGAAGTCTTTGGAATTCCGAGGAATGAAGGTCCACCTGTGAGAGCTGGATTGCTGATCTGAGCAACCTTCCAATAGCTTGGAATAGTTCCAGCCTTGAGACCGCTCGCGAATTGATCTGACCAGACAGTTGCCATATCAACCGAACCATTAGCAACTAACGCAAGAGTTGCTGCGTTATTTGATGGGTAGGTTCCGTTCTTGCCATAGGTGTATGGGTTCAATGAGCGAAGAAGTGCGAAGCCATCTTTCCATTTAGCTTGAAGTGGTTTATTTACTTCATTCACCAAAGTCTTGCGCTCTGCATCAGTAAGGAACTTGTCTGCGACAGTCTGTGCGAATGCATATCCGCTTCCGCCACCTGATGGAACGTTATATGTGAATCGACCTGGGTTTGCTTTGATCCAGGTAATCAAATCATCAAGAGTCTTTGGTGGTGTTGCAACAACCTTTGGGTTATATGCCAAGAGAACTGTTGATGCACGGTATGGAACTGCGCCTTTACCCATGTCAATCAGTGACTGTGGGACGTTGTTCAAGTTTGGTACGCGTGATGCAGATGGGATTGTGAGATATCCCGAAAGACCAAGCTGAGTATTAAATCCTGCATCAATGACGTCAACGCCTGGATCCTTATTTGTCTTAGATGCCGCGATGATCTTTGCAAGAGTAAGCGCGTCATTCTTACCATGAAGGTCGAATGATGAAAGGTCTACTTTGTAGTTGCGGTTAGCAGCTTCGAAAGCAGGAATAAGTTCATTGAGGTACAACTTCTCAACGTTTGTATCAGCAGATACATAGAGTCGTACCTGGAAGGTTGCAGCAGTTGCTTGTGTTGCGGACGCAATGAGTGCAGCGATTGCAACGACGACTCCTGCGGCAAGACCGAGTTTCTTGTTACGCAATGTTTTCTCCCCCGATTAACAAGGCGTTAGCCGAGCGCTATCGCCTAAGTACTGGTGGGATGAAACTACGGAGAAAGGCTTGCCCGGTCAAACACCGGACATGACTACCACGCCACAAGCCACGCTTAGGCTGGAAAATCCTGAGTGAATACTTGGCGAAGTAAGGGTAAAACCGTCTGGGCGGTTATTCCGTGGATTACTTATCTAGTTTTATCTAGTAAGGCCTGCAAGAATTCAATACTCTCTCGAACCTCTTGTATTGGTCCGCTTCCAGGACTTGGCGCGCTCCCCAACATGACATCTTGTTCGAGTACTAATTTTCCTGAATAGTCGATCGAATCAAGGAAGCGAATTACTTCTGCGATTTGTGCATCGCCTTTTCCGAGCGGTTTATACATTCCATTTTTTACTTCCTGCGAATATGTTGATGCGCCAGATCGAATTCGCTCAGCTGCTTTCGCATCGCAATCCTTGAGGTGCACGTGTTTGACTCGTCGTCCGGCTTTTTCTGCGATTGAAAGTGGTTTACCGCCACCTACGACAACATGGCCAGTATCTAGACAGAGATCAACTTCTGTTTCGTTGAGGAGAAATTCAAGATCCTCTGGCGTTTCAAACATAGTGCCAGCATGAGGATGAACCACCATCTGCAAGCCAAAAGATTGAGCGATTTCTGCTATCTGCGGGAGTGATTCTGCAAAGACTGATTTTGCTTGTGCATCCATGGGATCACGAGTGTCGTAATTTCCATCTTCAGCTGGTGTGGCAAGAACGAAATTTCCGGCATTGAGTGCGGCAAGAACATCAGCCTGACGTTTTGCGCGTTCATACGATGCTTTTAATTGATCTGGTTTATGCAAAACAATTGGCACGAATGCGCCACATAACGAGAGTTCGTATTCATCGAGTTTCTTCGCTAAATCTTTTGCGTTCTGGGGAAGATAGCCGTCTGGTCCCAGTTCGGTTGCAGTAATTCCACACTCGCGCATTTCAGTAAGAACTCGGTCTGGTTCCATTTGGAAACCCCAACCATTTGCTTCGCAAACTCCCCACGAAATTGGAGCGCCAGCTAGTTGTTTTTCGAGGTCCATGCTCGGACTTTAGTCCTGTGTGACTACAGTTGTTTTAACGACCACGCTTTGACGCCACCGAGAATTCCTGCGGTGTTCGACACAATAACCACATCATCACCGATGACTTGCAACACTTCAGTTCGAATTCGACGTGAATTTCCCCGCCAATATAGAGCCGATCCCAATGGAAAACTTTTCGCAAATCATCAACCATTAATCGGATGCGACGCGACCAGAATGTGTCACCGAGTCGACGTCGCTCACGTTCACCAATCCAGGTGTCGTAGGTAGTGTTTCGACGTACCGGCATCATCGACATTTCAAAATGTGGTGCGAGTTTTCCACCATCAAACATAGAGAATCCAAGGCCGGTTCCTAATGTGATTGCAACTTCAAGACCAGAACCATTAATCACGCCAGCGCCGTGAACTTCGGCATCGTTGAGAACAATCGCAGGTTTTCCGAAATAACTTGATACCGCATGTTGGATATCAAACCCTTTCCAGAGAGTTTGAAGTTCCGGCTCGATGCGAGTGTGCGGACCATTTGCATTGATGTAGTGAGGTGTATGAACGACAACGCCATGGCGCAACATTCCTGGCATACCGACAGTAATACGATCGAATTTCGGTAAACCTTTTGCCATACCTTCAATAGTTTCGATGAGGCGTTGCGGAGAAAGTGGATAAGGAGTTGGGACTGTCACTGGTTGCGCATGCAATGTTGCGCCGGAGTCGAGAACCGACCCTTTGATATTGAGACCACCACAATCGATGGCAAGTGTCATCAGCGAGGAAGTGGACATGTCCATGGGCGAAATTGTCGCAAAGGAATTGTGATCAGGGAAATTTACGCGTAAGCCCTCGCTCTATTCAGCACTAGAATTTCAACATGCTTGATCTACTGACGATTGGTCGTATCAGCGTAGATCTCTATGGTGAAGATGAAGGTCATGGTTTAGCCGATCCACAACGATTTCAAAAATCTGTTGGAGGTAGTCCGACGAATGTTGCTATTGGAACTGCTCGATATGGGCATTCAACAGCTATCGCTACAGGTGTTGGTAATGATGCGCTTGGAAATTTCGTCATCAGTGAATTGAAGAAATTCACTGTGGGTACTGAATTCGTTATTCGCAGAGAAGGAAAGACACCGATAGTTGTTGCTGGAATTAAAGATCCAGATAACCCTGAGTTTGTTTTTTATCGCGATAAGCAAGCGCCAGATACACAACTCCATGTCAATCCAGAATTGTTGTCTGCGGCGAAAAACGCAAAGTATTTCTGGTTTACAGGGTCAACACTTTCTCAAGAGCCACTTGCAAGTACAGTAAAAACTTTATTGAAAGAACGATCAGATAATGTCATTTTCGATCTCGATTATCGCCCAGTATTTTGGGCTTCAGAGAGCGATGCGCATCGTGAAATAAATGCCGCACTTCGATCTGCTTCTATCGCAATTGGAAACTTAGAAGAATGCGCAGTAGCAACTGGGCTCGACCGCGGTTTACCTGCGAAAGCCTATGCGGATGCTTTATTGGCGCTCGGAATTTCACTCGCGATTGTTAAAGGTGGAGCGAACGGTGTGCTTGTTGCTCACGGAAACTCGATTGCGGAAATTCCAGGACTTCGAATTAAAACAAAATGTGGACTTGGTGCCGGTGATGCCTTCGGCGCCGCTGTTGTTCACGGATTACTTTCAGGATGGTCGCCGGAAGAGACAGTGAAGTTTGCAAATGCGGCTGGTGCACATGTTGCATCGCAACTGATGTGTAGTGATGCCATGCCAACTGAGAGCCAAGTAAGAGCGCTCCTGTCATGAGATTTTTTCCAGCGCGCGACGGGAATTCCGTTATTACTCCAGCAGTTGCAGGATGGAGTTACTCGGGTTTAGTTCTCTTAGATCTCCCCCACGGCACGACCGAGATTGATGCGACGCATCTTGCACATTCAGAAGGTGCACTTATTCCTTTAAGCCATGAATGCCACAGTTGAAGTTGATGGTCAAAAGTTTTCACTTAAAGGTCGCGCGGTGTATTCACTGGTGGAACTGATTGGATTTATGTAGCGCCACAATCTCGTGTAGTTATCACATTAGATGAGCCAGGTGAATTAGTTATTGCTACCGCTGTTGCTGAGAAAAAATTCCCAACGAAGTATATTGAAAAGAGTGATGGTGTCGAAATTCGAGGCGCAGGTCATGCCACTCGAGAAGTTCGACCGTTTATGCATCCTGATGTTTTTACTGATGCACATCGATTGATGGCCGTAGAACTAGTGACACCTGATGGCAATTGGTCTTCGTTTCCGCCTCATCGACACGATGCATTTGAAGGATCACCGGCAAACAACGAAGAGATTTACTATTTTCGAATTGGTAAAAAGAAGAGTGCGCACGGACATACCGAGGGATGGGGTTTTCATCGCACATACTCTGCGCCACAAGATCCTGACTATTTCGATGATGCAATCACGGTAAGAGATGGTGATATCTATTTAGTTCCACGAGGGTTTCACGGTCCATGCGTCGCGATGCCTGGTTATCCGATGTATTACCTCAATGTACTTGCCGGCCCTAGCGCTAAACGCACGATGGATTTCTGCGACGATCCCGACCATGCTTGGATTCGTGACAGTTGGAAAACACAATCGCCAGATCCACGAGTTCCGTGGCGTTGTGATTCAGAAAGTGAAGTGGAGTAAGTCGTGCCAATACTTACAACATCGCAAGCAATAGTGCGTTGGGCTATTGCACAGAAAATTCGAATTGATGGCGAAGTTCACCCTTATTTCGCAGGCACCTTTGCAATTTTTGGACACGGAAATGCGCTCAGTCTTGGCGATGCACTTCATGCATCACAAAATGAAATGGTCACGTATCGAGGTCAAACTGAAGAAGGTATGGGTCTTGCTGCTGTTGGATATGCGAAAGCGATGCGTAGACAACAGTGTGCAATTGTGACAACGTCCGTCGGCCCAGGAGCGATGAATGTTGTCACTGCAGCTGGCACTGCCCTAGCAAATCGACTTCCCATGATGATTCTTGTTGGCGATACATTTCACTCGCGAATTCCAGATCCCGTTCTTCAACAAGTAGAACACTTCAATGAACCATCAACCACAGTCAATGATGCATTTCGCCCGGTTGTTCGATTTTGGGACCGAATTACTTCGCCGACACAGATTCTCTCGTCACTTCCGCAAGCGCTGACAACGCTTCTCGATCCGGCAACATGCGGTCCAGTCTGTTTAGCGCTACCGCAAGATGTCCAAGCAGAAAGTTTTGATTATCCTGAAGGTTTCTTCGCTGAAACTATTCACGAAATTCCTCGTCCGCGTCCAGATCTCAATGAACTTAAAAGGGCTGCTGAACTCATTTCGCAAGCAAAGAAACCAGTAATCGTTGCTGGTGGCGGTGTGCATTACTCACGTGCTGAAGAAGTTCTTGCTGAGTTCGCTAATAAGTTCTCACTTCCTGTCGTCGAAACAATGTCTGGAAAAACGTCGCTGCCATGGAGTAACCGACTTCTTGTTGGCCCATTAGGAGTGACTGGTTCAGATCCGGTCAATTCATTAGTAAGTGAGGCCGATTTAATTATTGCCATTGGTACCCGACTACAAGATTTCACTACCGGTTCGTGGACGCTCTTTGGTAACAAACCAATTGTGGCAATTAACGTTGCACGATTTGATGCGATGAAACGCCACTCAATTGCAGTTGTTGGCGATGCGAAAGCTACACTTCAAGAACTCTCAGAAATTCTCACACCAGCCGGCTCGACAAGAGATCAATGGCTTTCGACAGCCGTTGCGTTAAAGAAGAAATGTGAAACGTTACGTTCTGAACGAAAGTCTCTTGCCTCAGATGTACCAACGTATGCTCAGGTAGTCATCGCCGTTAATGATGTTGCCCGCGCCGAGGATTATGTTTTGACCGCAGCAGGTGGCATGCCTGGCGAGCTTAATAACAATTGGCAAGCTCATTCCGTTGCATCTTTCGATTGCGAATATGGATTCTCGTGCATGGGTTATGAAATCAGCGGCGCGTGGGGCGCAGCGATCGCGCAGAACTCAATGAAAAATAAGAAGAGTTCTGGACGAGTTATTGCATTAACTGGCGATGGCTCATACATGATGCTCAATTCGGATATTTACAGCGCGGTATTACATCGCCATCCATTCACACTCGTTCTCTGTGACAACGGTGGCTTTGCTGTTATTTCACGACTTCAAACAGGTAATGGCGCTGATTCATTCCGCACCATGATTACTGAGAACGCAAGCGCACCACGAGTTGATTTCTTTGCACATGCACAAGCAATGGGTGCAAAGACTTTCAGAGTAAAAACTGTCGCTGAACTTTCCGCCAAGATTGTCGAAACTCAGAACAGCGATGGTGTTGTGGTGATTGTGATGGAAACTGCTCCTGCAACCTGGACCGAAGGTGGAGCGTTTTGGGAAGTTGGAGTACCGGAAGTTTCTTCAAAAGAAGAAGTCAAAGCAGCGCGAGCGAAAGTTCAGGAAGCAAAGAAAAACCAGCGAATTTATTAGTCTGCTAGAGCTTTCTGGATATTCGCCATCGATTCAGCTGATTTTTCTTCGGTAGGTTCCCACGCAGTGTCTTGTTCGCTCATGAGCCAACCAGAAAAACCAGACTCTTCGAGTGCAATAAATAACTCTCGAACCTGAAGCAAACCAGTTCCCGCAGGAACAAAGAGTTTTAGTTCATCTACCGCGTATCCCATGTTAGGAACTTCTTTATTCTTCATTTTCTGAAGTACTTCACCACTGACATCTTTTACGTGAACATGCGTGACTCGCTTTCCATATTCACGAGCTGCCGCAACTGGATCTCCGCCGCCAACTAACCAATGTCCCACATCAAGGCAGAGTGAAACTTTCTCTGAGAGAAGTGACATAAGAGTTTTTGTCTCTCTCGGCGTCTCAATGTACGTACCGCCATGAGGGTGAAAAGAGGAAGCCATTCCTAATTCATGCGCATAAGCAGCCCATTTTTCCACACAATTGGCGACGCTTTGAAAACCTGCTTCAGTAAATCCTGGTCCAGCATCAGCGTTCGCTGCGCTCTCATCGCGATCTTTCGACCCATCAATCGCAAAAACTGCATTCTGAACTTTTGATTGTGCGCCACTTTTCAGAATTTTTTCTATTTCTTGATCTTCGCCAGCAATAACACCATCAACAGTGCAACGAATTGGCACATAAATTTCTGCTGCTTCTATTCCATACTGCTTCATGAATCCACGAAACTCAGCAGAATCAGATTGTTCACATGAGACTTGAATTCCTTTAAATCCGTATTCAGAAATTCGACGGAGAAAACTCTCTTTATGTGCAGGATCGTATTTCCAATTCAATGGCACGATTCCAACTTTCGCATTACGTAACCGCACTCGTGAACTCACGATGAAACCTCCATGACTAAGTCGAGCAGGATAGTTGACCAACTGAAATCCGGAGCTCCCCAACCGGTCGCGTCGTTGGGGTTGTAATACTCGCGAACACCACTCGTCTTCATACATTCAATACTTTGATTGGCAATATGACGAGCCAGATCCATTCGACCATGCCGAATTAGTCCGCGCGCGAGATACCAATTGCTATTCATCCAGGTAGGTCCGCGCCATACGAGATTCCCGCCAACTGTATTTGGTCGAAACGTTGGATGGTTCATCGCTGTACTCGGTATTGGATATGTAGCCCAATACTCTTCTGGGTTTAATACATGAGCCATTAGTCGATCTGATTTTGCTTGGTCAATATCTGATAGCAAAAGTGGCATTAGTGAAGTAAACGTATTGACTCGAATCTTCTTATTTTCTTTTCCATTGACATCGTAATAAAGGCCATCGAGATCATCCCAGCAGAGATCTTCGAGTGACTTTCGAGCCAGCGCTGCTCGATCTGCATATCGCTTTTCACCCTCTGTATCTCCAAGAGATGCACATAATCGAGAAAGGACCCTGAGATTTTCAATATAAATTACGTTGACCATCACATCAGCAACAACGAAATAATTAGTGTCAATCATCTTTTTTGGATCTCGATTAAATGGCAGATATTGATCACATATTAATTTCCAGCCACGTTCAAAACTGATGTGCTCTTCATCGTGAATCTTCATTAGTTCATCCCACTTCGGCGAGTGATCAAGCCCTGTTTCATCAGGTTGAATTACACGAATGAGCCCGTCGCCAAATGGACTTCTCACAGAGTGACACCATTCATAAAACCGAATAACTCCAGGAAGAATTTCTTTGATGAATTCGATTCCTCGCCCACGATGAGCAACCGCATGTACCGCTTCGGCAAGTAATGGTGGTTGCATTTCATCAGAGAGATACTTTGTTCGAAATGCAATGTCATACGTTGAAACCATCTCTTCATACACATCGCGTTGCCAAAAAGTAACGTGTGAAATGAAACCATCGTCGTGCTGGTTCTTCAGCAGACTAAAGAGTTCGGCTTCTGCTTTTTTAATATCGATATGACTTAACGCGATAGCGTGAAAACATGAATCCCAAAACCATTGGAAGGGATACGTCTTATGGGATGGGCATGTGAAATCGTAGGAATGGCCACACCAGGAAGCGGTGCCGCGCTGCCGATTACGTTCATGGATTCCGCGAACTCGTTCTTTCAACCATGTTACGTTCTCAGTGGTTGGGGCATGAGATTGCAAATCCAACGAGCCACACCTCACATTTTCTTGGTTCGTAAAGCATTCATTTTGATATTGCGAATACCTTACTATGCGACCATATTGAAATCCTGAAAACGTTGAGACGAGAACGAGTAGAGAAAGAGTAGATATGTCTGAGCTTGTAAGAGTCGGAGTTGTCGGTGCCGGTGCGGTCGCATCATCAGTCCATCTGCCAATTCTTAGCCGGCGTAGCGATCTCTACGCACTCACAGCGCTAGCAGATTTCAACATCGAAGCAACTAATGCGCTCTCCGATCGATTCAATATTCGACATAGATTTGATTCACCACAGGCAATGTATGCATCAGGTGAAATCGATGCCGTTGTAATCCTCAATTCAGGAAGCCACTGCCAAGTTGTCGTCGATGCTCTCAATGCGAACCTCGATGTCTTCTGTGAAAAACCACTTGCCTATTCACGAGAAGAGATGGCAAAAATTGAGTCTGCTTTAAAGAACTCAGGACGCAAGTTAATGATCGGTTATATGAAGACTTTTGATCAAGCTGTTTATGAAGCAGCTAAAAACATCACTGGTCGACCACGTACAGTTGACGTTGTTGTCCTCCACCCAAGTGGCGAGAGCCAATTGGCTACAACTGAATTACATGTGAAATCTTTCCCTGCATCGAAAGAATTGATTGAACGATTTAAAGCTAGCGATAAGCACGTTCGTGAAGAGGCTTTAGGGAGTGCAGCGGCCGCGGCCTTTGGTGCGGAATATATGGACATCATTCTTGGCAGCGTTATTCACGAACTCTCAGTTTTACGCTCGCTTGATATTCATATCACCGACGTTGATTTTGTGGATCGCTGGCCAACTGATTCAAAAGCTGAATCATTCATCATTCATGCTCGTACTCAAGACGGAGTACGAGTCACTATTCGTTGGTTCTATCTCGACTCATATCCGATGTATCAAGAAGAGATTCGCTGGGTAAATGAAAAAGAAGGACATCACATCATTTTCTCCAGCCCATACATACTTCGAGTTCCAACCAAGTACATCCATACCACTCGACAGGGTTTAGATCATAAAGAAACTCTTTTTGAGTCTTACCAACCTAACTTTGAAATTGAACTTGTTGCTTTCCATGCACTCCTCAAGACCGGAAAACAACAGACTGATCCAATCAAAGCTGGTAACGAAGATCTAGAAATTTCACTCAAGATTGCAAAAGCGATCTGTGAACGTGAAAAAATCGAATTGGGTGGCAATTTACTTAAATAGTTCGTTGCGTAAATAGTTCCCTATTTTATTCGGCCTTCAATATCTCGAAGCACCTGATGGACCTCGCGCGAAATTTCTTTAAGCTCTCTCAGTTCCTGCTGAGCGATCGCTCTCGCCTCTTTTGCTAACTCAAATTCGCTCAAACTCGCAAAGTGTGTTTCATTAATGATTTCTTGCGTTCTCGACGATTGAACGTCCTGCCCCACCATAATGATTGAGAGCAATACGAGTTGGAGGAATGTCTGGGCAACCCACGAAACAATGACGATCGTGTCATGAGTCTTCAGCGCATTGGGAAGTGAAATAAGCGCGATCGCCATAAAAACATAGGCACACCACATTGTGCCGACGGCGCTCGTTATTTTTAGCGCGATTTTTCGATTGATTGCTTCAAGAGATTTCATATGAAAAGCGTACTCGGGTTGAAATCTTCTCAGAATTCACGAGAATAGGCGCATGTTGAAGCCGCGTAAAGCTCTACTCTGGTTACTCGTACCTGTTTTTTCGGTACTCGCAGTTGGATCAGCGTGGGCTACCGTTCACTTTCTCCCGCGTAGTTCAAGCCAGACAACAAGTACTTCGTCTGAATGCCTACAACTTCAGCAATTTGTGATGACAGAAGAACTCAACGGTAAGTCGCTTTGGACTCAGTATCACTCCAATGTCCTGCAATACAAAGCGGGAATTTCAGATAAGGCACGCACTGTGCAACTTGTGACACTTATGGCAGATCAAGTAGTCAAAGTCCTAAATAGTGATCTCATTATTTATCAAGAGATGTTTAAGAATCGAACGTGTCTCAAGAGCGATTTCAATGCGCAACTTGAAGGAACGATAAGTGACACACAAATGACGATTGATTTTCTCTTGGGCAAAACGCAGATTGAAGGTCAATCATTTGATCCCACCACTGGCGCGTGGAATACCGATTTCTACGACGTCTACGAATCAGCCACTAACTACATCAAGCAATAGAACCTTCTCTCAACAGGAAAGTTACATCGCATCTTTTCTGCGGAGAGTTTCGCGAGATATCTCCTTATGCCGTTCATGAACTTTGCGAATCTGAAGTTCAAATCCTGAAATCGCCTCATCAAAGGCGGCTAGATCATTGTGGCCGGCGCCTTCTGCTCGGATAAACGGACCCGCGCCGTGTGATGTGAGATTGACTCGATGTGATTTCTTTCCTTGCTTTGGATTATTCTCGTGAAGTACTTCTACAACAATTCGTTCGATAGGAACATTGAATCGCTCCATTGAAAGTAACTTCTCTTCAGTAATTTCTCGAAAATCTTCAGCGAGCGCTGCTTTATGTGAACGGATGGAAATATCCATAAATCCCCTCTCCAATTACGACTATAGACCTGGAGCGAAGTTTTTGGCTAGGGATTTTAGAGAGGTAACACCGCAAAAATTAATGTGAGGATTGCAGCGAGCGCGGCTGCTTGAAGCAAGATGCTCAGCGCGGTTTTACGATCGGCTGCGCGATCGGCTGGATCTTGAACTCGTGAGATATCTCCGAGCTTTCCGAGATTGAAAGTTCCCATCATTCCGTAGGCAAGACAGAACTTTTTTCGAGATTGAATGAAACCGACTGAAAAAACCATCAGTGGAAGAAAGAGTGAAAGTTTTCCTGCGAAATTTGCATGTGATGCAATCAGACCCGCACCACTACTAAGTGAAAGTACTAACCCGATGATTGCAACAATTTGGCGTCGTCGAACTTCTGCTTTTCCTAAGTTACAGGTCCCTGGGATATATGACGTTGACATCTAAACTTCTTCATATTCGTCAGCGTTATCATCATCCCAAATATTCTTACTATCTTCAGTTGCTTCCATCCACGATAAGAATGCAAAGAAGCCTTTGATGGCCACGAAAACTACAGCGCCAAGTGCTGCAAGTCTTCGGAACGCCTTAAACATGGCTAAATTCTATAGCGCTTTAAGAATTCTCTCTATTCCATCTGTAATCAATTCATGACTCGTAGCAAAATTTAATCGCGCAAATTGTGAATACTGTGAGCCGTAAGTGTGACCAGGGTTAAGAGCTACACGACCTCGTTCAAGGAGCGTCGCCGCTGGATTTTCACCAAGGTTAAGCGCTGAGAGATCTAGCCATGCGAGATAACTGCAATCTGGGATTCGATAACCAATGGCCGGAATTCGGGAGCGAATCAGCGAGTCAACAAATTTTCGATTCTCATCTAATTGAGCCAGTACCGAAGTTAGCCACGATTGTCCGGATGCGAATGCGGCTGCGCTTGCTACGCCACCAAAGAGAGAGGCGCGGTAATGCACGGCCATCGGCATTGTCGCAAGGAGCTCGTTCAGCCGCTCATCTTCTGCAATATAAATTGCGCATTTGAGACCTGCGATATTAAAACTTTTACTCGCAGAAGTGATTGTTATTCCGGTTCGACGTGCGTTATCTGAGACAGCTAAATAAGGGTGAAAATCTTTTGTCACATATGTAAGTGGTGCATGAATCTCATCGCTAATGACTATAACGCCGTATTGATTTGCAAGATCTGCAATTTTTTGAAGTTCTGACTTTGAATGAACAGTTCCGGTTGGATTCTGCGGATTGCAGAGGAGATGCACTTTTACGCCAGCTTGATATGCGCGTTCAATTCCGGCCAAATCTAATGTGTAGTGCAAGCCATCTTTAAGGAGTGGAACTTCCACTCGTTCTGCTTTTACTTCATTAATCCAATTAAAGAAATTGTTATACACCGGAGTATCAATGAGCACTTTGTCGCCTGGTTTGATGAGAACTCGAAGAATTTCAACTGCTGCGACGCCGACATCACTTGCAATCCGCACATGGTTTGCATCAAGCTGCCAACCCCAGAGATTCTTTGCGAACGTAGCAAAACTTTCTTTCAACTCCGGAATTGCACCGAGGTATCCAGTATCAGAGCGATCAATCATGTCTCGTAGCGAAGCTTTGATTGGCTCGGCTATCGGGAAGTCCATTTCCGCAACCGGAAGTGGTAGAACATCAGATGGGAAGCCACGCCATTTTTCACTTTTACGTTGGCGAAGGTCAGCCAAACTTGGAACGACAACCTTGTCGGACATGCCGTTAGTCTGCCACGGAATTTTTCATGGGAATAGCGTGCAGACTTTGCTAACTCTCATGTTCTGTCAGGCGCCTGGTGGAATTTCGCACAATTAAGGTTGTTGGCAGGGTGATGGAATGCAACTCACTTTTTGGCGCTTTTAACCGTTCCATAATCGACCAGGCAGCCATTTCGCCCATCAAACTCGGTTGTTGTTCGATAGTAGTGAGGTCTGAGAACTCAGACATTTCATGACCGTCGAAACCGATAATGGAAATATCGTCTGGAACTTTTAAACCGTGTCGACGGAATGCTTGAAGTGCGCCAAGTGCCATCTCATCTGATTGCGCAAATATCGCAGTTGGTCGATTGGGTCGCGCTAATAAATCATCGACTGCGCGACTTGCGCCATGCATAGTGAAATCTCCATAGACTTCACGAGTTGGCACCCATTCCAAACCACTTTCTGCGAGTACTTGCATAAACCCATTTCTACGATCTTGCGGAACACTGAAATTAAAAGGATCGTGTGGGCTCCCCGAAATTAATCCAATTTTTTTATGGCCTTGATTTACTAAATGTTGAGTTGCTGTTCGTGCTGCTGTGACGTCATCAATGGCTACGCTCGAACACCTATCGTGATGCATTCCTACTAATGAAACTGGAATTCCTAAGCTCAACATTGAATCAAATTCTTCTTCTGTTGGCGGAACACTGATGACAATGAGACCGTCAACACGACCTTTCAACATTTGATGCTGAAAAAGCCGCTCACGTCCTTTCATCTGACTGAAGTTGTAGAGAAGTAGATCGAGGCCAGCTTCACGTAACGCTTGTTCAGCGCCATTGATGACTTGAGCGAAGTACCATCGCGCAACAAACGGCGCAATTACTCCGATGCTATTTGTTCTACCGTAAATCTTTTTCGCAGAAGTTTGCGGGATTGGATATTTGAGTTTTTCAGCCGCTTCAATAATTCGTAATCGAGTGTCATCGTTGACATGGTGTAACCCTCGAAGAGCGCGCGAGACTGTTGCAACCGAGACGCCCGCTTCTTCGGCGACCTCTTTAACTCCCACTCGACTCTTCGCGGACACTGAAACCTCTCTGAAAAACAAATGTAAAAAACGGTAATTGAACTGTAAATGAGGAGAAGTGAGCCTGCAAGCGGCTGCAATTTCGTGCGGGATTTGTTACGAGGCGGCTTTATCGCTCTTCTTCCGGCTCGAGTGGAGACTTAAAGCAGCGGTGAGCGAGAGGACTCCAAGGATGACTCCAAGGCTTGCACCTAAAGAAATTTCCGGAATATGGATGCCGCCAATTGCGTCTATCTCCTGATAGTGAAATGCCTCAAAGACAAGTTTGATGCCGATAAATCCAAGAATAATTGAAAGACCTTCGGTGAGATACACCATCTTCTGCATCAAGCCACCGATGATGAAATACAACTGACGTAATCCCATCATGGCAAAGATATTTGCAGTCACGATGATGTATGGATCTTTGGTGAGCCCAAAGATCGCCGGGATGGAATCGAAAGCGAAAATCACATTCGTCGTTGCAATCGCAGCGAGTGCAATAACGAAGAATGAGGCACCGCGTTGTTGTAAGAAACGAATGAATGGCCCAGGTTCCCATTCTGATTCTGAATCTTCAGAGATAAGTTTGTATGCGGTATAGATAAGAAAAGCACCAAAGATAAAGAATATCCAAGAGTAACGATTAACCAGCGCTGACCCAGCTCCGATAAATATTCCGCGGAGGAAAAGTGACATCACAATTCCAATAAGAAGCACCAACTCTTCTTTCTCTTTTTGAATCTTTAACCGAGCGAGAATAAGAATAAAAACAAAGAGGTTATCCATCGAGAGCGAGTACTCGGTAATCCACCCTGCAAAGAACTCGCCTTGGCGTTGGTTTGATGCCCATGAAGCCATCGTGAGACCGAAAATAATGGCTAATCCAATGTGGAAGAGCGTCCAAAAGGTGGCTGATTTTATTGTTGTGACTTTATTGCGATTTGTAATAGCGATAAGCAGGTCAACTACCATCAATAGCCCAAGACCTACCAGCGTTGTTACCCAAATTGCCGAACTCACGGTGCGATACTAGTGCGCATGGCTAATCAAATTGAGACTTTTATCAGTGTAGAAACGCACAATCGAGATCGAGTCAGCGTTGGATTTCGTTGGATTCTCGTCGCACCCATTGCAATATTTCTCGCGACTTTTGACAGTCTCTCACCGCACATGATGTCGTGGTTCTCCGGATTACTCGTTTTCCCAGTTCTTCTCGCGTTGGTTTTTCGCGGTAAATATCCTTCATATGTTTTAACCTTCAATCACGCTCTGCTTGAGCTCTGCAATCGAGTTACTGCATACGTCCTCTTACTTCACGATGGTTATCCATCTATTGAACGTGATCCGCGTGTAGGCATTATTTTTCCAGATATCGAGGGTGGTAAACGAGTCAACCAATATCTACCACTAGTGAAATGGGCTCTCGCTATCCCACTTTATGTTGTTGGCCTTGCCTACACCATTGCTTCAATTGTGATGACAATTGTCGGTTGGTTTGCAATTCTTTTTACAGGAACACTGCCACAAAGTGTTGCTTCAATTAATCTTGGAGTTATTGCATTCTGGAATCGAGTTGTCGGGTACGCGTTTATCCTTGTGACTGATGAATACCCAAGCTTCTCGCTCAATTAAGAAATCGCTCACACCTTCGCAAGCGAGGAAGATTGCTCGCACAATAGTTGCGCAGGATCCTTTCTTTGAAGAGGTTGTCAAGAATTCTTCGCTCTGCCCCATTGGAATAGAAAGTAATAACGAACCTCATTTTTACTCTCTTGCTACATCGATTCTTTCCCAACAACTTTCGACAAAAGCGGCTTCGACAATTATCCAACGCGTTGAAACAGCTGCTGGCGGAATTACTCCCAAGAAGATCGCTTCAATGAAAGAGAGTCAGTTGCGCGCAGCAGGAGCATCTGGCGCAAAAGTTCGCTCATTAACAGAATTAAGTGAGACATTTCTCGATCGAAAATCGCCAGTGCATCGCCTTCACACACTTAATGATGAAGAAATTGAAGACGCTCTTCTACCTCTTTTTGGAATTGGCAGATGGACAATTGAGATGTTTTTGATGTTTAAGCTCGGCAGAATTGATGTTTGGCCTGTAGGTGATCTTGGCGTTCGACGTGGCTGGGAGAAGATTCATCGAATGCGAAGTGAAATTACGCCAAAGAAACTTGATCTCCTTGGTGAGAAATTTTCACCGTATCGCAGTCATGTTGCCTGGTATTGCTGGCGTGGAACTGAACTACTTTAAATCTTCTGCTGCTTAAGAATTCTTTGGCTCAAGAATGAGCGAAACTGAGTTGATGCACCACCGTTGATCGGTAGGTACGTCATACCCCTCTCCTTCAAAAACATGCCCTAAATGCGAGCCGCACGAGGCGCATCGGACTTCGGTACGGATTCGTGGGGCAAGTGAACGATCTTCAATGAGCAGTACCGCATCATCTGCAGTTGGTGCATAAAATGATGGCCAACCACAACCGGAATGGAATTTAGTTTCACTTCTAAATAATTCTGCCTGACAGGCTTTGCACTTATAGATACCGATAGTTTCCGAATCCGTGTATTCACCAGTAAATGGCCGCTCTGTACCTGCTCGCCGAAGCACATCATATGAAAGTGGGTCCAGAGTTTTCTTGAGCGCTTCATCGTCTACCTGAACTGGAAAAATTGAACCATCTGGTTTTTGTTTGGGAAGTTCTTCGTTAAACATTTGAGACCTTTGGGAATGCAACACCGGTTGAGGAATGGCAGTCATAGCCGTTGGGATTCTTCTCTAAATATCGCTGGTGGTACTCCTCTGCTAACCAGTATGTATGGCCTTTTGCTTCAACTATTTCAGTAACAATCTCTGACATGCCATTCTTTTTTAACTCTGCTTCATACACATCGCGAGTGTTAATCGCTTCAATCATCTGTTGTGGGGTAGTAGTGAAAATCGCGCTTCGATATTGAGTTCCAATATCGCCACCTTGTTTATTTAATGACGTTGGATCGTGCATGGTCCAAAACTCTTCAAGCAGGCGAAGATACGAAATAGACATTGGATCAAATTCGACTGAGACAGTTTCTGCGTGATGAGTAGTTCCGGTGCAGACTTGTTCATATGTGGGATTTTCTCGACGACCTCCCATATATCCAACTGAGGTTTTCACTACTCCTGACAACTTCCAAAAACGTCGTTCTGCGCCCCAGAAACAGCCGGTTGCGAAATATGCGATCTCATTCATAGCGATATTCTCGTGTGAGATACGTTAACTCGGCAAATCTTGAGCAAAATATCCTTGTATCTCGTCGCAATCCACGAGAGAATTAGCGCTTCGTAACAAAAAATTTTCGAATAATCGATATCGACCATCGATATTGAAATAGTGAGCTTATGCTGGAAAGAAGGTGAGTGATGGATTGGCGACACAAATCAGCCTGTCGCGAAGAAGATCCTGAGCTCTTCTTCCCTGTTGGAAATACCGGTCCCGCGATCGCTCAAATCGAAGAAGCTAAGAAAGTCTGTAATCGTTGCAGCGTTCGCGAAGAGTGCCTTGCCTGGGCGCTTGAGTCTGGGCAAGATGCCGGCGTCTGGGGCGGTCTTTCCGAAGATGAGCGTCGCGCGATGAAGCGCCGCGCTGCTCGAAATCGCGCTCGCATGTTGGAGAGCCAGAACCAAATCTAATAATTGCGATTTAATTATTCAGAGGGAAATTAATCTCCGCCTGT
>RFMS01000003.1 GCA_009927575.1 Actinomycetota bacterium | reverse complement strand
GATAAGACGTCGACCAACGCTTTTCTCATCATGCGCGATGGCAAAGTACTTATGAGTGGTATCGATCCGGAGTTGCTCGTGATCAACGGTTGCCGTCGTATTCGGTTGCAAAGACCATTATTTCCATTCTCGCCGGACAACTTATCGCCGAAGGAAAACTCAAAGAGAGTGACAAGCTTGTCGACTTCTACCCAGAGTTAAAAACTGGAACATCTTTTGATTCCATAACTGTCCAACAACTGCTTGATATGCAATCAGGAATTGATGTGCCTGATAATTATCCAACTGGACCATCAGGGTGGGGTTCGCCCATTGCTCAGATGTATGCAACTACTGATATGAATTATTTCCTTCGTGGCCATCGAAAGATGATCTTTGAGCCAGGAAGCAAGGGCGATTACCGAAGCGTCGATACCCAATACATGGGAATGATTATTCGGAAAATTACCGGCAAAGATATTGCGACTTTGGCTCACGATCGAATTTGGGAACCAATCGGCGCTGAATATTTAGCCACCTGGTCGCTTGATAAAAAAGGCGGCATCGAAAAAGCATTCTGTTGCTTTAACGCAGCAGCACGTGATTACGCCAAGCTTGGCTTACTCATTAAAAATCAAGGAAAAGCAGGCTCTATTCAGGTCATTCCCACGGCATGGATGAAGCGTCTCTCTACGCCAGTCGAGAACCTAGATAACTGGGGCTACAGCGCCTTTATGTGGCATCCCTACCCTAATGTGGACATGATGCTCGGTCTTCACGAACAGATTGTGTATACCGACCATAAATCAGGAACGATTATTGTGAAGTTAAGTGACAATCTCAAAGATGACGAAATGAAACTGTTGCGGTACTTAAAGCTCTTTCTTATTAATGAAAGTACTGTGATTAATAATCAACGAATTTAGTAGTAACGAATGAAGAGCCAGATCGAGGCAGAGATACCAATGATGAAGATAAGCCGTCGATAAACGATCGTTGGAACTCGGCGAGCGCTTCTTCCGCCAAGTACTCCCCCAACACTTGAACCAAGAAATAGCGCGGCTACATAGAACCAATGAACTTGCCCTGAAAAACATAAAAAATATTTGCAACAGTGGATGCGATACCAACGATAACGTTCTTGGC
>RFMS01000110.1 GCA_009927575.1 Actinomycetota bacterium | reverse complement strand
CCCGCCTCTTTCGAGGCGGGTTTTGATTTTTAGATTAACTAGCGAGATTCAACATCGAATTCATCGAGTCGAACCGCTTCACCGGTTCCTTGTTGTTCGAACGGTGTGTAGTCATATTCATCGTAAGCTGCGTAGACCGCTGCCTTTGCCTCTTCCGTTGGTTCAACTCGCACGTTGCGATAACGAGCAAGTCCGGTACCAGCTGGGATGAGTTTTCCGATGATGACGTTCTCTTTGAGACCAAGAAGTGGATCGCTCTTCTCGGACAACGCAGCGTCGGTAAGAACGCGAGTTGTCTCTTGGAACGATGCTGCTGACAACCATGATTCGGTTGCAAGCGAAGCCTTCGTGATACCCATAAGTTCTGGACGACCTGATGCTGCTTTTCCACCCGCAGCAACCGCTTTGCGGTTCTCGGCTTCAAAGCGGAGACGATCTACCAATTCTCCTGGCAACATTTCGGTGTCACCTGGTTCAAGAACGGTGATGCGTTTCAACATCTGGCGCACAATAATTTCAATGTGCTTGTCGTGAATGCTTACACCTTGTGAGCGATACACCTCTTGAATTTCATTCACGAGATGGATCTGAGTTTGGCGTGGTCCAAGGATGCGAAGTACTTGCTTCGGATCAATTGCACCAACAACCATCTGCTCACCAACGCCAACTTTCTGGCCTTCTTCGACCTTAAGTTTCTGACGTCGTGTAATTGGATAAGCAACCGCTTCGCCACCATCATCTGGTGTCACGATGATCTTCTTACCCTTTGCATCTTCAAGGAATGAAACAACACCAGCTGCTTCAGCAATTGGTGCTACACCCTTTGGAGTACGTGCTTCGAAGAGTTCTTGTACACGTGGCAGACCATGAGTGATGTCATCACCTGCAACACCACCGGTGTGGAAGGTACGCATGGTGAGCTGAGTTCCAGGTTCACCGATGGATTGCGCAGCAATAATTCCTACTGCTTCGCCCACATCAACGATCTTGCCAGTCGCCATTGATCGGCCGTAGCACATTGCGCATTGGCCAACCTTGCTATCGCACGTAAGTACTGAACGAATCTTCACTTCTGCAACGCCAGCATTGACGAGTAGATCGATACTGCGATCGCCAAGATCTGCGCCTGCAGGGAGAATCTCTTTACCGTCAACAACAATTGCTTCTGCAAGTGCGCGACCGTAAACCGAAGTCTCCACATGCTCATCGCGTACCAACTTCGCACCATTCTTTGTTGCGATTGGTAGAACAAGACCACGATCTGTACCGCAATCTTCTTCACGAATGATTACATCTTGTGCAACGTCGCAGAGACGACG
>RFMS01000049.1 GCA_009927575.1 Actinomycetota bacterium | reverse complement strand
TGTGAGGTATCCGGAGTCCGCAGTTCGAAGTGCGGTATCAGCAAGACCCTTACGTGCACCGTGTGTAGAGATGAAGTACTCGAGTACTGAGAGACCTTCACGGAAGTTAGATTTGATTGGACGAGGAATGATTTCGCCCTTGGGGTTTGCCACAAGGCCGCGCATACCTGCGATCTGTCGGATCTGCATCATGTTTCCACGAGCGCCCGAGTAGACCATCATCCATACTGGATTGGTACGTGGGAAGTTATCTTCCATTTCCTTTGCAACAACGTTTGTTGCTTGTGTCCAAATCTCAATCAATTCCTGACGACGTTCATCATCAGTAATAAGACCTTTTTCGTATTGTGATTGAACCTTTTCAGCCTTTGTTTCATAGTCTTCAAGGATCTCTCGCTTACGAGGTGGTGTGACAACATCTTGAATACCGATTGTTACACCGGCGCGAGTTGCCCAATAGAAACCAAGTGCTTTGAGTTCATCGAGAACCGCTGCAACTGTAACTTTTGGATAGAACTCAGCAAGGTTGTCGACGATGCCACCGAGACGCTTCTTTGTGACATCTTCATCAACGAATGCAAATGATTCTGGCAAAACTTCATTGAAGAGTGCGCGACCGAGCGTTGTTTCGCGGGTTGCAACTTTGCCATTTTCATTTAAACGAATTTTGATCTTCGCTTGTGGTGAGAGTGAACCTTGATCGAACGCCATCAACGCTTCTGCAACAGATGAGAAGCTGCGGCCTTCGCCAGTTTGGTTCTCACGTATTGATGTAAGGAAGTAGATACCGAGCACCATGTCCTGAGTAGGAGCAGTAAGTGGTCGACCGCTAGCTGGCGAGAGAATGTTGTTTGAAGACAACATCAATACGCGCGCTTCTGCTTGTGCTTCTGCAGAAAGTGGCACGTGCACAGCCATCTGGTCACCGTCGAAGTCTGCGTTGAATGCAGTACATACGAGTGGGTGAATCTGAATTGCCTTACCTTCAATGAGTTGTGGTTCGAATGCTTGGATACCAAGTCGGTGAAGAGTTGGTGCACGGTTGAGAAGTACTGGGTGTTCGGCAATAACTTCTTCCAAAACATCCCAAACCACTGAACGTGAACGCTCGACCATACGCTTTGCAGACTTGATGTTCTGTGCATGGTTGAGATCAACCAAGCGCTTCATCACGAATGGCTTGAAGAGTTCAAGCGCCATCTGCTTTGGCAGACCGCATTGGTGCAACTTAAGTTGTGGACCAACGACGATAACCGAACGACCTGAGTAATCAACGCGCTTTCCGAGCAAGTTCTGACGGAAGCGACCTTGCTTACCTTTAAGCATGTCGGAGAGTGATTTCAATGGACGGTTTCCTGGACCAGTTACTGGACGACCACGACGACCGTTATCAAAGAGCGCATCGACTGCTTCTTGCAACATACGCTTTTCGTTATTCACGATAATTTCTGGCGCACCGAGATCAACCAAACGCTTCAAACGATTGTTGCGGTTGATGACACGACGATAGAGATCGTTGAGATCAGATGTCGCAAAGCGACCACCATCGAGCTGAACCATTGGTCGAAGATCTGGTGGAATAACTGGAACGCAATCCAGCACCATCGACTCTGGACGATTTGAAGTGTTCAAGAAGGAGTTAACCACCTTAAGACGCTTAATCGCACGAGTCTTCTTCTGACCTTTACCGGTCTGACTTAATTCATTGAGTTTGTCGAACTCTGCTTGGAGATCAAAGGTTTGTAGGCGAGCTTGAATTGCCGCTGCACCCATTGCACCCTTGAAATACATGCCATAACGGTCACGCATTTCACGGTACAAGTTCTCATCACCTTCGAGATCTTGAACTTTAAGGTTCTTGAAACGAGTCCACACCTCAGACAAACGATCAAGTTCTTTCTGTGCGCGCTCACGGAGTTGTTTCAACTCACGTTCTGCACCTTCACGAACTTTTCGCTTCTGATCAGACTTCGCATCTTCTGCCTCTAGCTCTGCAAGATCTTGTTCTAACTTGATCTGACGAGCATTGAGATCGTTATCGCGACGAGTTTCAATCTTCTTGATATCAGCATGAAGCTTCTTCTCAAGTTTTGGTAGATCCTCTTCGCGCATATCTGCATCAACTTCAGTAATCATGTACGCAGCGAAATAGATAACTTTCTCAAGATCTTTTGGTGCAAGATCGAGAAGGTAACCAAGACGTGATGGCACACCTTTGAAGTACCAGATGTGAGTTACTGGCGCTGCAAGTTCGATGTGGCCCATTCGCTCACGACGAACTTTTGCACGGGTAACTTCGACACCGCATCGCTCGCAGATAATTCCTTTGAAGCGAACGCGCTTGTACTTACCGCAGTAGCACTCCCAGTCACGAGTTGGTCCAAAGATCTTTTCATCAAAGAGACCATCTTTTTCTGGCTTAAGTGTTCGGTAGTTAATGGTCTCTGGCTTCTTTACTTCACCAAAGGACCATTCACGGATGTTCTGCGCGGATGCGAGACCAATTCTTAATTCATCGAAGAAATTGACGTCTAACACATCACACCTCCTCTACTGAGCTCGGTTCAACCCGTGACAGGTTGATACCTAACTCTTCAGCGGTTCGGAATACTTCTTCATCAGTGTCACGCATTTCGATGGCGACGCCTTCGGATGAGAGCACTTCAACATTGAGACAGAGTGATTGCATTTCTTTGACAAGAACCTTGAATGATTCAGGAATTCCTGGCTCTGGAATGTTTTCACCCTTAACAATTGCTTCATAAACCTTGACGCGACCAAGCACGTCATCGGATTTAATAGTGAGCAACTCTTGGAGTGTGTATGCAGCGCCATATGCTTCAAGCGCCCACACTTCCATTTCACCAAATCGCTGACCACCGAATTGAGCTTTTCCACCAAGTGGTTGCTGAGTGATCATTGAGTATGGACCAGTTGAACGTGCGTGAATCTTGTCGTCTACCAAGTGGTGGAGCTTCAAGATGTACATGTAACCAACAGTGATCTCTTCTTTATATGGAAGACCAGTGCGGCCATCGAACAACTTCGCTTTTCCATTTGCACCAACAAGTCGCGCACCATCTGCGGTAGGAAGTGTTGATCCAAGGAGACCTTGAATTTCATCTTCACGTGCACCGTCGAACACTGGTGTTGCGATATTTGTGCCAGATGGCGCAGATGCTGCACCAATTGTGTGCATGCGCTTCTGCCAATCTTCCTTCTCGCCTTCAACGTTCCATCCGCTCTTTGCAACCCAACCAAGGTGAGTTTCAAGAACTTGACCAACGTTCATACGACCAGGAACACCAAGCGGATTAAGAACAACATCAACTGGAGTTCCATCTGCAAGGAATGGCATATCTTCAACTGGGAGAATCTTTGAGATAACACCCTTATTACCGTGGCGACCAGCGAGCTTGTCACCATCTTGAATCTTTCGCTTCTGTGCGATGTAGACACGAACAACTTGGTTAACACCAGCTGGCAAGTCATAACCGTCTTCAAGATCTTGGATCTTTACGCCGATAACTTTTCCGCCTTCGCCGTGTGGAACCTTAAGTGAGGTATCGCGAACTTCGCGAGCCTTCTCACCGAAAATTGCACGGAGCAAACGCTCTTCTGGTGTGAGTTCAGTTTCGCCCTTTGGCGTTACTTTGCCAACAAGGATGTCACCTGGAACGACATCTGCACCGATTCGAATAATTCCGCGATCATCGAGATCTGCAAGAACTTCTTCCGAAACGTTTGGAATATCGCGAGTGATTTCCTCAGGTCCAAGTTTGGTATCGCGAGCATCAACTTCGTACTCTTCAATGTGAATTGACGAAAGCACATCATCTTGCACAAGTCGTTGCGAGAGGATGATCGCATCTTCGTAGTTGTGGCCTTCCCATGACATAAATGCCACGAGCAAGTTCTTACCGAGCGCCATTTCACCTTTATCGGTGCAAGGGCCATCAGCAATTGGTTGGCCAGCTACAACTTTGTCGCCTTCATTGACGAGAACTTTCTGATTACGCGAAGTGCTCTGGTTGGAGCGGATGAACTTCTCAAGCGCGTAGATCTCTTCGTTTCCATCTTCTTCCTTGATGACGATTTGATCAGATGAAACTTCAGCAACAGTTCCTGCCTTTTTCGCGAGCATGACATCGCCAGCATCAACTGCAGCACGGAATTCCATACCGGTACCAACGAGTGGCGCTTCAGCGCGAATGAGTGGCACAGCCTGACGCATCATGTTTGAACCCATCAACGCGCGGTTCGCATCATCATGCTCAAGGAATGGAATCATCGCAGTTGCAACAGAAACCATCTGGCGTGGAGATACATCCATGTAATCAACTTCTTCAGCTGGAATGTATTCAACTTCGCCACCACGACGACGAACCAATACGCGAGATTCTGCGAAGTGGTTATCGTCTGTAAGAGGTGCGTTTGCCTGCGCAATAATGTGTTCGTCTTCTTCATCTGCAGTTAAGTAATCAACTTTGTCAGTAACTTGACCGTTAACTACTTTGCGATATGGAGTTTCAACGAAACCAAATGGTGTGATGCGTGCATATGTTGCAAGCGATCCAATAAGACCAATGTTTGGACCTTCTGGAGTTTCGATTGGGCACATACGTCCATAGTGAGATGGATGCACGTCACGAACTTCGAAGCCTGCACGATCTCGTGAAAGACCACCAGGTCCAAGCGCAGAGAGACGTCGCTTGTGGGTCAAACCAGAAAGTGGATTGGTTTGATCCATGAACTGTGAAAGTTGCGATGTTCCAAAGAACTCTTTGATGGATGCAGTGATTGGTCGGATGTTGATCAACGTCTGTGGCGTAATTGCTTCCACATCTTGCGTTGTCATACGTTCACGAACAACACGTTCCATACGAGAAAGACCTGTACGAACTTGATTTTGAATCAATTCGCCAACGGTACGAAGACGACGATTTCCGAAGTGATCGATATCGTCAGCTTCAACGCGAACTTGCTTGCCGTACTCCATGAAGAGTTCGCCTTTATGAAGCGCTACTAAGTACTTCAAGGTCGCAATGATGTCTTCGATTGTAATAAGGCCCTTATTTAATGGGTGTTCTAGGCCCAACTTCTTATTCAATTTGAAACGTCCGACCTTGGCCAAGTCGTAACGCTTTACATTGAAGTACAAGTTTTCAATAAGGTTTTGTGCTGCTTCTTTGGTTGGTGGCTCACCTGGACGCATCTTGCGATAAATATCGAGCAAGGCTTCGTCTTGAGTGTTGACCGTATCTTTTTCATGGTCTGACGCATTGATTCATATTCACCGAAGTTTTCAGTGATCTGTGCATCTGTCCAACCGAGCGCTTTAAGGAATACTGTGACTGAAAGTTTTCGCTTGCGATCAATACGAACGCCAACGAAATCTTTCTTATCGATTTCAAACTCAAGCCATGCACCGCGGCTTGGAATGATCTTGCTTGTGTAAATATCTTTGTCAGAACCTTTTTCAATGGTTCGCTCAAAGTACACACCAGGTGAACGAACAAGTTGTGAAACGACAACACGTTCTGTTCCATTGATTACGAATGTTCCGCGTGGTGTCATTAATGGGAAATCACCCATGAAGACAGTCTGTGACTTAATTTCACCAGTGATGTTGTTGGTGAATTCTGCGGTAACGAAAAGCGGCGCTGCATAAGTGAGATCGCGCTCTTTACATTCGGTAATGGTGTACTTCGCTGGTTCGAAACGATGATCACGGAATGAGAGCGACATCGACCCATTGAAATCTTCGATTGGTGAAATCTCATCAAAGATTTCTTCCAATCCAGATGTCTTTGGAACTTCGCCTCGTCCGGCTCGTTCGTTCTGTCCAAGTCGTGAACGCCATGCATCATTTCCGAGGAGCCAATCAAAGCTCTCGGTTTGAAGTGCTAGGAGATTTGGTACTTCTTGTGGTTCACGAATCTTGGCGAATGAAATACGGGTTGGTGCTAATGATTTCTTCGCGGCCAAGATATGTCCTTCCAGTTGTCACTTGCTTACTTACGTAAAATAAAGTGCAATTTTTCGCACAGCTCACGCCAGGTCTCAGCCGCTATATGCAGGACCCTTGGGTATTTATGCGAACGCGTAGGGTAACCCTGCGCGGGGTTGCCTGTCTAATCCGATAGATAAAAAGGAAAGGGACCCCCTCTCGGGAGCCCCTTCCAATGACGGATTGTGCTGGATTACTTAATAGTGACCTTACTTAATTGTGACCTTAGCGCCTGCTGCTTCGAGAGCTGCCTTCGCCTTATCTGCGGTCGCCTTATCAGCCTTCTCAAGGAGAGTTGCTGGAGTCGCGTCAACGAGATCCTTTGCTTCCTTCAAGCCGAGTGAGCTATTAAGTGCACGTACTTCTTTAATAACAGCAATCTTCTGTGCACCTGCATCTTCAAGAATGATGGTGAATTCATCTTGTGCTGCATCTGCTGCTGCGCCACCTGCTGCTGCGCCACCTGCTGCTGCAACTGCTACTGGTGCTGCTGCTGTGACATCGAATTCTTTTTCGAATGCCTTAACGAAATCTGAAAGTTCTACAAGGGACATTTCCTTGAACTGACCCAAGAGATCTTCGGTATTTAGCTTTGCCATGTTCGTTTCCTTTTTCTGTACTCGTTGCGAAAGTTATTCCGCTGCTGGGGTTTCGGTTGATGCTGCTTCTGCAGCTGGTGCTTCAGTTGTTTCTGCAACAACTTCTGCTGCTGGTGCTTCTGCCACTACTTCTGCTGCTTCAGCAACTGGTGCTGCTGCAGGAGCGCCGGCTTCTGCTTCAAGTTTGATACGAAGCGCATCAAATGTTCGTGCTGCCTTAGCAAGCGATGCCTTCATAGCACCAGCAAGCTTTGCCAAGAGAACTTCGCGAGATTCGAGATCTGCAAGTTTCATAATCTCTTCTACAGAGACTGGCTTTCCTTCGAAAACGCCACCCTTGATGATGAGAAGTGGATTTTCTTTCTGGAAGTTCTTCATTGCTTTCGCTGCTGTTACTGCATCACCTTTGATGAATGCAATTGCAGAAGGTCCAGCAAGTAAGTTCTCTTCCAATGGAACGCCGGCTTCTTTCGCAGCGATCTTTGTCAGAGTGTTCTTTGCAACGTGATACTTGGTGCCTTCACCAAGTGAACGACGTAGCTCTTTCATCGCAGTCACTGTAAGACCACGATATTCAGTCAGAACTGTTGCATCTGCTGATCGAAAATCTTCGACCAACTGGGCAACTGCTGCCGACTTGTCAGGGCGAGCCATCTGGCTACCTACCTTCTCTTTTACTTACTTTTTTATGTATTAATACATTCCACCAAAAACGAGAAAAACCTCGACGCATAAGTGCGTACGAGGTTTCGTACTTACCTATGCGGGCTGTCTTTCGACACTTAGTTCCTTCAGAATCTCTTTCGATTTTCCGAAGATAACCAGCAGTCTCTGGTGAGATGACGAAGGCTAGGGCAACCGCCCTAGCTCCGTCAAAAACTGATATGTGAGCATTAAGCCTTTTGAGCGTAACGCCTTTAAACGTTACTGAATTGGTGCTGCGCCTTCGCGAGAGATATTTGGATCAATCGCAATGCCAGGTCCCATCGTTGTGGAGACAACAGACTTCTTAATGAAGCGACCCTTGGATGATGCTGGCTTTGAGCGCATAACTTCTTCCACAGCCGCTGCATAGTTATCTGCAAGCTGTTGCGCAGTAAACGATGACTTACCAATAATGAAGTGAAGATTTGAATTCTTATCAACGCGGAATTCGATTTTTCCACCTTTGATATCAGAGACAGCCTTCGCAACATCGGTAGTAACAGTTCCGGTCTTTGGGTTTGGCATCAGACCACGTGGTCCAAGCACTTTACCGAGGCGACCAACTTTGCCCATCAAATCTGGTGTGGAGACAACTGCATCGTAATCAAGGCGACCTTTAGAAACTTCATCGATCAATTCATCGCCACCGACAATGTCAGCTCCTGCAGCGCGCGCTTCTTCAGCTTTATCTGCGTTTGCGAAAACAAGAACGCGAGCAGTCTTACCTGTTCCGTGTGGCAAGTTAACTGTTGAGCGAACTGCTTGATCTGCTTTCTTTGGATCAACGCCGAGTACTAACGCAACTTCAACTGACGCGTCATACTTCACTACGTTTGTCTCTTTTACTAACTGCATTGCAGGTAGTGGTGTGTAGAGCTGGTCAGCATTAACTTTCGCTGCCGCTGCTTTGTACTTCTTACTGCGCTTCATTTCTTCTCCTTCTATTTCTCTCACCGAAGTGAGCGAGTTGTGGTGTTAACGGACCAGCGTGGTCCTCCCACTTCGAATCAGAATCTCCGATTCGAAAATTACTTGTTAGCTCTTACTTATTAACAATAATTCCCATCGAACGAGCTGTACCTGCGATGATGTTTGCACCAGCTTGTACATCGTTTGCGTTGAGATCTGCTTTCTTCAATGTTGCGATCTCTTCACATTGCTTCCACGTGATTGATCCAACTTTGTCCTTGTGTGGAACAGATGAACCTTTCTCCAAACCAGCAGCCTTGAGGATAAGACGTGATGCTGGTGGAGTCTTGGTGACGAATGTGAATGAACGATCTTCGAAGACTGTGATCTCTACTGGAATGATCTGACCCTTTTGGCTTTCGGTCGCAGCGTTGTACGCCTTAACGAAGTCCATGATGTTCACACCATGCTGACCGAGCGCTGGACCAACTGGTGGAGCAGGTGTCGCTGCGCCAGCCTGAATCTGCAACTTAATCAGTGCTTGGACTTTCTTCTTTGGTGCCATGGTCGTTTCCTCTTTTTCTCTTTCTTTTCTTTAAATTTTCTGAACCTGATGGAATGAAAGTTCTACTGGCGTCTCACGTCCGAAGATGGAGACAAGAACCTTGAGTTTTGCCTGCTCTGGCATGATCTCGGAGATCGTCGCTGGCAAGGTAGCAAAAGGGCCATCCATAACGGTGACAGATTCGCCAATAGTGAAGTCAACAACCTTGATTTCTTTCTTGATGGTTGCCTTAAGTTCGCGTGGCATCAACATCTTCTCTGCTTCCGAAAGTGGAAGTGGGCTTGGATGATGTGAGTTACCAACAAAGCCAGTAACGCCAGGCGTATTTCGAACGCATGACCATGACTCATCATTCAGGTCCATACGAACAAGCACATAGCCTGGATAAATATTGCGCTTTACTTGCTTGCGCTGGCCATTCTTAATTTCAGTAACTTCTTCTTCCGGAACTTCAATCTGATAAATGTAATCTTCCATATTCATTGAAGTAATACGGTTGGCAAGATTTCCTTTGACGCGCTTTTCATATCCAGCGTAAGAGTGAACAACGAACCAATCGCCAGGTGCGCGACGAAGTTCATCACGGAATGCAGCGAGTTCAGGGCTGACGTTCTCTTCTTCTACAGCGTCATCAAGTTCTACATCTTCAACTACTGCGCTATCGACAAGATCAACAGCTGAATCTGTTGCTTGTGCATCTGCAAATTCTTCTGACATCGCTCCCCTCCTATCCAAAAATCCAGAACACGATCTTCGCAAGTACGAGATCGAAAACCGAAACCACAGCGATGATGAAACCGACGAAGACAAGAACAACTGCTGTGTACGTTGTTAATTGGTTTCGAGTTGGCCAAACAACTTTTCGAAGTTCATTAATTACTTGGCGATAGAACAGGCCAATACGACCGAAGATGCCTTGCGCTTCTTCAGTAGAGTGTTGTTCACTCATTGCTGTTCCTTTCTATCTACTAACTTCACTAACTTCTTTTTAACCAGTTTCTTAACCGAGCAGGGCAGGAGGGACTTGAACCCCCAACCGCCGGTTTTGGAGACCGGAACTCTGGCCAATTGAGCTACTGCCCTTCGGGTGCTTTTGGACATGCAAAAGCATGACCATTTTTCATAATTCAAATTTCTTCGAGTTATGCAAGCGCCAGGCGCGGAAGTCTAGGTTAGAGAGGGGCATTTGGTCTAACTCGCTTCCCTGCCCCCCGTTCGGGCAGACTGCGCGCGTGAGCAAACCACGCGTATCCCGCCGAATCGCCAGCATTGCAGAATCAGCAACCCTCGCCGTCGACGCAAAAGCAAAAGCGCTCAAAGCCGCTGGCCGCCCTGTTATTGGTTTCGGTGCAGGAGAACCAGATTTTCCAACTCCGGATTACATTGTGAAAGCGGCAGCAGATGCAACAAGTGTTGTTGCAAATCATCGCTACACACCAACGCCTGGCCTTCCTGAAATGCGAGAGGCGATTGTTAAGAAAACTTTGCGCGATTCTCACTATGCCATCACTGCAGATCAAGTGCTTGTCACTAACGGTGGCAAACAATCGGTGTATCAATCTTTTGCGGCAATTGTCGATCCAGGCGATGAAGTTCTCTTGCCAGCGCCATATTGGACTTCATATCCCGAATGCATCAAATTAGCAGGCGGAGTTCCAGTCGAAGTTTTCGCAGATGAAACACAAAATTATTTAGTAACAGTTGACCAATTAGAGAAGGCTCGAACAGAAAAAACTAAAGTTCTACTTTTCTGTTCGCCATCAAATCCAACTGGTTCTGTCTATTCACCAGAACAAGTCAAAGCTATTGGTGAATGGGCAGTCAAGCATGGCATCTGGGTTATCACCGATGAAATTTACGAACATCTTCTCTACGACGGTGCAACTGCGCCTTCACTTCCAGTCTTAGTTCCAGCAATTGCTGATCACTGCATCATTCTTAATGGCGTGGCAAAAACTTATGCCATGACTGGTTGGCGAGTGGGTTGGATGATCGGACCAAAGGATGTCATTAAAGCTTCAACAAATCATCAATCACATCTCTCATCAAACGTTTCCAATGTTTCGCAACGCGCGGCAATCGCAGCATTAAACGGTGATCTCTCGGCAGTTCATAAAATGGGCGAAGCATTTGATCGTCGCCGAAAACTCATTGTGAAACTATTAAATGAATTCCTGGCGTTCAATGCCCAACTCCAACTGGTGCGTTCTACGTTATCCATCCGTTAAAGGCGTACTCGGCAAAGAGATTCGTGGAAAACGTCCTACTACTTCAGCAGAACTTGCTGCGCTGATTCTTGATGAAGTTGAAGTAGCAGTTGTGCCTGGCGAGGCATTTGGCCCATCGGGTTACTTGCGCTTCTCATACGCAACAAGTGATGAAGACATCATTGAAGGCGTCACACGAATTAAGAACTTACTTTCTGAAGCGAAGTAATTAATCCAAACTTAAGCCCACGAAGTGGACTTCTGGCTCTAACGTAATTCCAAAAACTTTTTGTACTTGAGCGCGTGCGGTTTTTGCTAATGCGGCAATATCGGATGCTTTAGCGCTTCCGCTATTAACTAAAGCTAAAACATGTTTTGTTGAAACTCGTGCACCTTCGTGCTCTTCTCCTTTTTTCACGCCAGACTTTTCCATCAACCACGCTGCCGAAGTTTTTATTCGTCCATCAGGTTGTGGCCAACGTGGCGCATCGCTCGGAAGTTTTGCTGCAATATCTGCGCTCAGAATTGGATTCACAAAGAATGAACCTGCTGACCAAGAATCCGGATCGTTCTCGCTTAAGACCATTCCCTTAGCAGCACGTAGCGCTAAAACTGCTTGGCGAACATCTTCGACAAGTGCGCGGTCCCCCAGTTGAACGCCTAAATAGCTGGCAAGTTCTTGATACTTGATGGGAAGTGACATTTCGCCTTTTCGGAGTTGGAAGGTCACATCAAGGACTACATAACGATCTTTCTCCCGCTTAAATCGAGATGTGCGATAGCCAAACTCGCAATCTTGATTTGTGAAAGTTTTAATGCCGTTAATTTTACGATCCCATGTCCGCACTCGGGCAATTACTTCGCATACTTCATGGCCGTATGCACCAATATTTTGAATCGGAGCACCGCCCACAGTTCCCGGTATTCCACTCAGAGTTTCTAGATCTGCAAAACCTTTACTAATAATCCATTGAACAAAATCATCCCAATTCTCACCAGAATTGACAGTAATCATTCCCCCACTGCATGCATCAAATTGATAGGAATTACCTTTAGTTTCAACGCGAATAACTGTTCCATTAAAACCTTGATCGCCAATAAGTACATTCGATCCGCCACCAATGATGAGGACAGGTTCGCCCGCTTTATCTGCTGAGTGGACGGCATCTATTAATTCTTGTTCGGTAGTTGCGTGAACAAATTTCTGCGCTGGGCCACCAACTCGAAGGCTGGTGTAATGCGCAAGGTTCTCCATAAGTGAAGGCTACCTGCGTGGCGCAAGAATGTCGTTCTGACCGCGGAATCGATCGAGCAAACGTTGGTAATTCTTCTTTGAATTCTTCTCGCGATACTCCGGATCAACATCGTGATAACCATGATGTCGGCCTTGTGTCAGTGGTAATTCCATTTGAAGCAATCGTCCACCATGCGCGCGCAACGCTAAAGTCATTTCCAAATCTGCATTGCGGTAATAGGTTGCGCTGGTATTTGCACCACCTGCATCAATTGTGAATTGCCGATTTAGCACGATGAAATATGAAAGATCACATCCACTTCACCACCTTTATCGTCAACACTTCGCCATTCATCTTCGAGGTTGAGCACCGCCTCTCCAACCCACTGCAACAAATCCATTCTCAA
>RFMS01000037.1 GCA_009927575.1 Actinomycetota bacterium | reverse complement strand
TTTTCTTTACCTGAGGTAAACACATAAACCGGCACATTTGAATATGCACGAATTGATTTCACGCATTCAACTAAGTCCTCTTGAAAACCATCAGCAACGATGGCGACTGTTACGTTCACAGCAGTGCGATGGTCGCTTTAGCCATACCTAACACTTTAATGCCTGCACACTCTGCGGTAATGTCGAGAACAACCGAACGGGCAGTTACCTCATCAATGACTGCGCTTATTTTTAGCTCCACATCCACTCCCGCTGGAACTACTACTGGCTTGGTAAATCGAGCGGAAAACTCTTTCACTTTCGCTGTGCTACCAGCCCATTGAGTCACATAGCGACCAGCTAACGCCATCGTTAACATGCCATGAGCAATAACATCTGGAAGTCCAACTGATTTCGCAAATTCTTCGTTTTGATGAATGGGGTTCTGATCGCCGGATGCATTGGCGTAATCAATAAGAGTTTGGCGATTAATGAAATACGACTGTGACGGAATTACAGTTCCTAGTGCTACCTCCCTCATGCGCGCGCAACCAATGTGGTCCACTGCTGTTGCACCAGCTCATCGCCACAATAAAGATCACTGCGAACTGTCACAATCTCATTGCCTGCAACCGCGCGAAAACTTTCGATAGTTGCACTCGTCGCCACGACGTCACCAGCAACAAATGGTCGATTAATCTTAAATTTCTGATCACCATGCACTACTCGCGACCAATCAAGTCCTTGTTCTTGTAAAAATGCTTGCGCGCTATCAAGCGAAAACGAAATTGAGTAAGTCACCGGTGAGTTGTGTGTATCAGCTTCGCCAATTGCTCGTGCAAATGCCGACACATGCTCAGCCGAAACGGTGAAAGTTTTTCAGATTTGTGTTGCTTCCCGACTGCATCGGGGTTAAACATTGGTGTTAGCGAGTCTCGCGATGAAGTGTTGAGGACTTGCAACGTGGGCAGTACTTCTTAAGTTCCATGCGATCTGGATCGTTACGACGATTCTTGCGAGTGATGTAATTGCGTTCTTTGCAATCCACACACGCCATAGTGATCTTTGGACGAATATCTGCGCTCTTGCTTGCCATGTGGCGCAGAGTACCTGAGTAATAACTTTGCGCGAAATCCACGCATAAATGTGCGCGGAGATACGCGTAAAGAATCTGGTAGCGGAGGCGGGATTTGAACCCACGACACAGCGATTATGAGCCGCTTGCTCTACCAAGCTGAG
>RFMS01000150.1 GCA_009927575.1 Actinomycetota bacterium | reverse complement strand
GCAAGTGGTTTCTCGCCAATCACCCAGTGAGGTGAAAGTGCAAGCGCAGTCGAGAAGAAATCTGGTCGCTTCGCTAAAGCGTAAAGTGAGGCAAGACCACCCATGCTTGATCCGATGATTGCGGTATTTTCTTTTGAAATGTCATTATCAATACTCTGAGAAATTTGTGGTGCGATAACGTCCACTATTTCTGCAAGGTATTCATCACCTCTTAAGTCTGCAATCTTCAATTCATCGCGATTCCGAGGAAGTATGCCGCGTGGTGTATCTATAGGTTCGACACCTTCATTAAATGGCTGTGTTGGCGTGAGATCTTTTGCCGACCCCAAGGATTCTCTTTAGTGGAACTATGAAAGACGCCGATAATCAGTGGTGGAGTAAGGCCGTGGCGCGAGAAAACGCGATCAGCAGATTGCGCCATTTTCCAGGTGCGTCTTCGAGTTGCTGTGTTCTTGTCGAAAATGTTCTGGCCATCGTGAGCGATAAGAAGATGAGTGGGCTTACTCCTTGGCACCCAATAATCAACTATCCGTTCGCCGAAACGAACTCGTTGGACTTCGCCGGTTACTCCGCGAACTTGAAAGCGCTTTATCTTCTCCATGATGGTTGAATCATGCCATGAGCGCCATCATGTGGTTTCGACGAGACTTACGGTTAAACGATAACCCTGCGCTTAACGAGGCGATAAGCCAAGCCAAGACTTCGGGTGGTGAAGTAGTTCCAGTATTTATTTTAGATCCCACATTGATCAGCAAAGCTGGATCAAAACGATTGGCTTATCTCGGTAACTCACTTCGTGAACTTGATCGTTCTCTCAATGGCGCGCTCCATGTTATTCCTGGTGATCAGACCTCAGTGTTGAAAGATTTAATGAAGCGATATAACGCGACTTCAGTTCACATCTCTGCTGAATATGAACCATATGGTGCAGAGCGTGATCTCGCCGTAGAGAGCTCAGGCATAGAACTTATTCGCACCGGTAGTCCATACGCGGTTGCACCAGGTCGAGTGCGTAAACCAAGTGATGGCACGCCATACAAGGTGTACACACCGTTTTATCGCGCATGGTGTGAACACGGGTGGCGAGCTCCCGCAGAACGTCCAAGTGAAATACCTACAGTTTCTGTGAGTAAGGAGTTTCGCGAATTTCCTGATTGGAAAATTCCAGAAGGAACACAGTTAACTCCAGCTGGCGAGAGCGCTGCGCATGAGCGTTTCGCTTACTTTCAAAAGAACGGCTTAAATAACTACGACGAAGCGCGAAATTACGCAGGAATAGATGGCACCAGCAGAATGAGTGCGCATCTGAAATGGGGCGAAATTCATCCGCGAACACTTTAGCGCCACTGGGTACAAGTAAAGCTCATGACGTATTTCGCAAAGAGATTGCGTGGCGGGAATTTTATGCAGACGTTCTCTTTCATAATCAACACACAGAGACCGATTACTACGCACCACAGTTTGCTGCGATGCGTTATGACAAGCCCGGCAAACAATTTGCTGCATGGTGCGAAGGAAAAACTGGCTATCCATTTGTCGACGCTGCGATGCGGCAATTACTGAACGAGGGATGGATGCATAATCGAACGCGCATGGTGGTTGCATCTTTCTTGTAAAAGATCTCCATCTTGAGTGGCAACTTGGCGAGCGATTTTTTCCGAGACCATCTGATTGATTATGACGTTGCATCAAATGCTCACGGTTGGCAATGGACGGCAGGATGCGGCACCGATGCCTCGCCGTACTATCGAGTTTTTAATCCCATCGAACAGGGGAAGCGATTTGATGCTGATGGCGCATATATCCGTAAATATGTTCCAGAGTTAGCTCATCTTGATGGTGCAGAAATTCATGAACCATGGGAATCACAATCGGGTTACGTGCATGGATATCCAAAGCGAATTGTGGATCATGCAGCAGAACGGATTGAATCGCTTGCTCGCCTTGAAGAGATCAAAGCGAGCAAGCCATTAAAGCCAGAGAAATAAATTAGCTAGCTATTTTTTTATCTAGGCTAAGAAATTTGTAAATTGCCACGGATCAGAAGTATCGAACTTTCGATTATTCCAACCAGCAAAGAGATCATTACGCGTTGAAGTGGCGTCCAATCAGCAGCATCAGAGTGGAAACCGCCCCAATACTTCTCAGCGTATGGGAGCACTTCGCGCCATGGCATGTCATCTGGAACAAGTAACCCTTTATTCGGATTTGCCATCGCCCACGCAACAGCTGCATAGACAGCGGAAGCAACTTGAACTGTTGTTGCAGATTGATGCGGAATAAGTTTTCGAGAGTCATGAATGTTTAACAGTGAGCCTGTCCACCATGATTTATACGGATGTCCCATGAGAAGAACTCCAAGGCGATCCTCACCATCGACGATTTCATCATTCATGATTCGTTGATTAGGAGTGAGATCCCATTGACGCATCTCAAGCTCGCGCATTGAAACGATTGCTTCGTTCGATGGGCAATATGCGTAGTGAACAGTTGGACGATAGACAGCTTTCTCCCCATTCCAGACAGTGAGGTGATCTGAGAGGGTAAATGCTTCACCGTGACGAACAACCATGCCGGTAATTTCGCAATGCGGAACCCATGAACGAACCCAGGTTGTTGCACCCGGTTGGGCAATTGCAATCTGATTTCGCGGGCCGGTGGTGTGTTCATAAGCATTTGGTGGCAAGAGTTTTTCGTGAGTACCCCAACCAAGTTCGGCTGGCGCAATACCTTCTTCGTAAATCCTTCAACGCTCCAGGTATTAACAAACTCATTGAGTTGTTTTGGCTTATCAGTTACCTGGGTGTCGCGCTCTGCAATATGGATAACTTTAACTCCGAGCGAATGTGCAAGATCGTTATATGCATCAGCAGTTAACGCAGCTTCAACGCCTTGACCAGCTTTTCCATCTTTAAGAGCACGCGTTGCAATATCAACAAGCGCTTTCTTCACAAGGTGCGAGACAAGTCCTGGGTTAGCGCCATGTTCAACGATCGCTGTTGCACCGACGGTGTTCCACTTTGCTTTCATCTCACGCATTCTCATATGTCGGTAATACAACGTGCGATCTATTGGAGATTTACTTGCGCCACCTTCATAAGGATCCCATTGCTCTACTGATGTGTTGAGATAGAGAACGCCTTTGTCATGACACCATTGCAAAATTGTGTTGGCATCGATATTCCACGCTAGGTCAAGCAGGAAATCGCCTTCAGAGAGATATTTACTTAACGTGCTATCGAGATTTTCTCGAGTGATCTGGTCTTGTACATAAGTGGCACCTTGCGAAAGAGTGCTTTGAACTCGTGCGCGATTATCGCGTTGGTCAAAGATCGTTATCTGTTTCGCATCAACAAGATGTTCGGTAAGAAGTGGAAGTACACATTGTGAAACTGAACCTGCACCCAAAACGAGAATTCGTTTGTTGAACTTTTGTGCCAATTAAGACCCTCCTTTGATAGCGCTGCAGTAGGCAGGAGTGGAAACTTATCGCCTCTTCACCTGTGAGAAAAATCTTCAAATCCGCGAAATTATCGCCAGCGAACCACTCCGCCACCAGCCCGTTTCGCCTCATACATCGCTTCATCTGCTCGCCGGAGAATCTGGTCTGAGCCATCATTTCTCGCCTCACCAATCGAAACGTCGAGCGAAATTGCTTCGCCTTCAATCTCAAATGGGTAGGAGAGCGTGGCTCGAAGCGCTTGCGCCAACTCGTATCCGTCGCCTTCGACAAGCACACCAAATTCATCACCACCTAATCGAGCAAGGAGTCCAGTTGTCGGTATCACTCGAGAGAAGCGAAGCGCAACGCGTTTGAGGAGATCATCGCCAACATCATGACCAAAACGATCATTGACACCTTTAAAGCCATTGAGGTCCAAAAGTAAGACTGAACTTTCACTATCTCGAAACTTCTCTAACTCAGAAATAAATTTTCGCCGATTAGCTAAACCTGTCAGTTCATCCGTCCGAGCAAGTATCCGTTCTGCGCTGACAGATTTTGCATCATTGATTGCAATTGCCATTCGAATAAAAGCCAGCAAAATTGTTGCAAGCGCTGGAAGCAACGCTACGGAAGGGAGAAGATGTGGTCGAAGCGCACTGACTACAAGAATTGAAGCGCTTATAAGTAACGCGAGGGAAGCGACAAGTGGATTGAAACGCAGGCTTTCTCTCGCCTCTTCACCTTGATGCCAGAAACTCTCTGAAATGAGAATGAATCCAAGTAACCACCCGCTGTCAGTCTGGGAACCGAATTGGTAATGGTTTGTTGCACTTGCCCAGAGAAAATAGAAATCTGTTGCTGCAAAACTTACTAATCCGAGCGCAAGCAAGACATTATGGCGAGAACGTTTTTGCACGATGGAAAGACTAAAAACCAGACCGAGCAAAATCAGGTCACCAATTGGGTAAAAGAGCGTGAGAAATAATTCACTGAGTGAACCAGTAAAGGTGAGCGACGCTGGTTTAACAAAGAGAACACTGATAACACTTGTAAGGCCAAGTGCAATAATTATTGAATCAACAAACTCCAACCGTGAACTCGAGTGAGTAATCCGCAGCGCACGACTCAGTCCGGTAATCATTAACGGATAAAAGAGAACATAACCAAGATCACTGGGCCACTCTGGGATAGAGAAATGAGCGAAGAGCTCCACGATGAGAGCATCGAACTTGCTGCCCAGAGTCCGATTGCGGAACTGACAAAATATCGAGCAGCTCGATCGTGAAATTTAGGCGTGAATAAAATCGCGAGCGAGGCGATTAATGCGACGGAGTTGAATATGACGATTTCACTCCACCACGACGGTGAAGATTCTTTGCGAATTCCCAGATACGCCATGAGGATAACTACTGCAAGAAATCTCAGAGTCAGATACCGTCGCACCCTTGCAGAATATCGAGAGGGATAGAAGATGAAAATAAAAAAATCCACACCTCAATCGCAGAAAGTGGAAACTGGAGAGTCATCACTCAGTCGTCGCGCAGCGCTCTGCGGAATCGCCGCAATTGTTATTGGAGTAAATCCAGAGCGAGCCATTGCAGCAAATGGAATTTCAATGAACTCAGCAGGACAAGTCGAAGTGACTTTGTCAGCTAATCCAACGCTGAAGAAAGTTGGAGGCGTTGTTACCTTCGATTTAAGCAATGGTTCAACTATCGCACTAGTGCGGACGTCAGCATCACAAAGTGGCTTTACTGCGCTCAATCTTTCATGTACCCATCAAGGAGTGACCGTTATGCAAAGTGGCTCTAAATGGGTCTGTCCCGCACACCGTTCTGCATTCGCGCTGAATGGAAAAGTGACGAAAGGTCCAGCACAGAGCAATCTTCAGACGCTAAAGATTAAAGCAACTGCGAAGAACGTACTTATTACGGTTTAGTTTATAAACCAGGCTTGCACGCTTGATCGCGTGTGCTCTTCGTTGATTGCAATGACGTTGTCGCAGAGTTCTTCATCGTTGTCTGGAAGTTCACTGTTTTAGCGCGCTGCGCTTTCAAGCTATCAACCGTCTTGCCTGCAGCACGGAAATCATCGGCTTGAATCAAGAGGTCGTCAGCAGATAGCCATTGAATCATCGGCGCAACTTTGTCTACCGTTGTTTTCCATTGTGCTGCGAGCGCAATAACTTCGGTTGCGGTAATGGTTGCTTTTGCTTCACCAGTTGCTGTTGTCATGACTCGCTTGATATCGACTTTGAATGCCTTATCAACAGTCGTAATTCCCTTAGCAGCAGCCTTTGCCTGAAGATCTTTTGCCTTTGTTTCAGCTGCGACAGCCTTTGCTTCATTAACGGCCATTTGGGCGGTGTACTTAGCAATGTCGGCGTCAATCTTCGCTAATTCAGCGGTTGCTTTTGCAAGTGAATCATTGAGCGCTTTCTGCGCTGCTGCATAATCATTATTTGCGGTGATGCACTGATCCCATACCCAAGTAAGTTTTGCATTCTTCACAATTGGATTCTTCGTGCAGATGTATTTATCGCCACCAATTTTCGTTGTGGCATTTGCTTTAGTGCATGATCCGCCGGATTTATTAGCGGCAAAGGATGGAGTTGCAATCGTTACTGACGCAACGAGCACAAGAGTCGTAACCAAACCTGAGAAACTTTTCTTCATTTTTTCCTCCATAGATAATGCGTAAAGCACTAACGAAATCTTAGAGGGTTGATGCTGAGAAATTGGTGAATAAAACTCAGAAAAGACTGTGTTAGTTCGGTTTTCGCTGTCGAACTCTTACGTTCATTCCAAGTCGACGAACGAGCGGTCTGGGACCAAAACGAGAGATAAAACTGAGGATTGCATATTGCTTACCTGGAACGGAAATGACTTTGCCTGCTGTCGCAGCGTTCCAAGCATCCGCAACAACTCGATCTGCACTAAGCCAGAGAAATTGAGGAAGGCCGGTCATCTTCATCCGGCCACGTTGGTGAAATTCAGTTCGTGTAAAGCCAGGGCAGAGAGCCGAGATTTTTACGCCGGAGCCACGTAGCTCTGTGTGAAGAGATTCGGTGAGAACAGTGAGGTAAGACTTTGCTGCTGAATACGTTCCGCCAGCGATCCAGCCAGCGACAGAGCTGACATTAATAATGATTCCCGAGCCTCGAGATTTCATCACAGGGAGTACCGCATGCATGGCGCGCATCGGGGCACGAACTAAAACGTCGAGCAAAGCGCTCTCATCTGAAAGATCGCTCGCAGTGAATGCTTTGTTGATACCAAACCCTGCATTATTAATAAGTACATCAATAGGTTTGCTGGAATCTCGCAACCGAGTTTCGACTCGTTCACATCCTGCAATCTCAGAAAGATCGGCGCGGAGTACCTCAACAGAAACTTGATATTGCGAACGGAGCGCGTCAGCTCGTTCATTGAGGCGCACCTCATCGCGCGCAACGAGAACTAAGTCGTAATTTTTTGCAGCGAGCAATCGAGTAAACGCTTCACCGATACCTGCTGTGGCTCCAGTAATTAGCGCGGTGCCTTTTCTCTGTGAATCGCCTGTAGTCACAAAATCACCTCTAGAAATTACGGCTTAATTGTCGAAGTATCTTCATCGCGAATATGCCACGACGTTCCATACTCTTCGAGAAGATCGAGGAACGGTTTTGCATCAAACCATTCAGGACCATTTACTCCGAGTGGTTTCCATAAACCTTTTTCAATTAGTTCCATCGCAATAATTGGGTTCACTGCAGTCTGCCAAACAACTGCTTGATCGCCATATTCACGCATAGACCATTCGTTATCGACAACGTTATAGATGTAACACGCCTTTGGTTTTCCAGATTTATCAAGACCTCGAACGAGCGTGCCAGCACACGTCTTTCCTTTCATACGCGAACCAAGTGTTGCTGGATCTGGTAGCGAGGCTGCAAGGAGATCGCGTGGTGAAACTGAGACACCTTGTACATCAACATTCTCTTTTCGATCCATGCCAAGCATGTTGATGGTCTTAAGAATCTGAATGAACTCTGCGCCAAGTCCGTATTTAAAGTTCACCTTCTTCGCATCAATCTTCTGTGGAATAAGGACAACCTCTTCGTGCTCAACGTTGACGCATTCAACCGGTCCAATTCCCTCAGGGAAGTCGAAACTTCGAGCTCGCTAAATGGCGCAGTGGTAAACCAACCGCGACCGTCTTCCCAGACCAATGGCGGGTTGAGACATTCTTCGATGGTGGTCCAGATCGAGAACGACGGAGCAAAGTTATGACCTTCAACGCGGAGATTTGAACCGTCAAGAACTGTGATGGAATCAATTCGACTGAAGAGATGATCGTTGGCATATTTTGCAAAGACATCGCTCATGCCAGGTTCAACGCCCATTCCAATAAGCGCGAATATCTTTCGTTCTTCCCAATTCCAATCGCGAGCGAATTGTTCATCGCCAAGCTTCACACCAGTTTCGGTGTAGGGGTAATGAGGATGTGGTCGAGAAAGCGACATCGCCATGTCGATGTAATTCGTATTTTCAATTTCGCAGGCGAGGAAAATTGGCATAACAAAACGAGGATCAACTGCGTTAATGACAACATCAGGATCGGCTTTACGTATCAACTCACGGAGATCTTCGAGTTCGGCAGCATTGACTTGCGCTGCAAGAAATCGAGGATCTTTAACGCGATAAACGGCTTCTTCTGCGCGCGCCAGAGTTCGATCAGCAATAACCATCGAGGTAATAAAAGAACGACGTGAAGCGATACTAGCGATCGCTCGACCAACTCCGCCCGCACCGATTACGAGGGCTTTCATGGGGAATCAACTCCAAATTAACTTTTTTTGGAGTCTACCCAATGCATAATGAACTAGCAATTTCGCGCATGAATCGTGAGAATTAACTGCTGTTTAAGTTATGTCCT
>RFMS01000074.1 GCA_009927575.1 Actinomycetota bacterium | reverse complement strand
CCCCGTAGCTCAGTGGATAGAGCAACCGCCTCCTAAGCGGTAGGTCGCAGGTTCAACTCCCGCCGAGGACACAATTAATTAATATTGAAAATAAATATTTAAGAAAACACAACGGTTCGTTTACCGATAATAAATATTCTATCTTCAGCAAAATATTTCACTGCTCTACCCAATACTCGTCGTTCAATATCTCGACCAATCGCAATAAGTTCCTCAGGAGTTGAGGAATGGTTAACGTGTGCGACATCTTGTTCGATGATTGGTCCTTCATCAAGATCTTCTGTAACAAAGTGCGCGGTCGCGCCGATAATTTTTACGCCTTTCTCGTGGGCTTGGTGATATGGCTTAGCGCCTTTGAAGCTAGGCAGAAATGAGTGATGGATATTGATGATTGAGTTAGCCATTGATTGGCAGAATTGAGCAGAAAGAATCTGCATGAATCGAGCAAGAACTACGAAATCAATTTTTAACTCTTGAACCCGTTGCACAATGACGGCCTCTTGCTTAACTCGATCTGGCTCTTCAAACGGCAGATATTCAAATGTGATTCCATGTGATTCCACGAGTTCTCGTAAGTCAGGTCTGTTTCCGATTACGAGGGGAATCTCTATTGGAAGCTCGCCAAGTTCAAGGAGGAAAAGCAAGTCTCGGAGGCAATGTGATTCTTTTGTGACCATGACTAATACTTTTTTGGAGATCGCATAATTGCGCACTCGCAGTGCGGGGGTGAATTTTGAAAGACCAGACGTTAGTGTGCTTTCGATTGATGCCTCACTTTGATTCGATTCAAAACGAGTGCGCATCACAAATTGGTTGGTAATGGGATCAGTAAATTGTTGATTTTCGATGATATTGCCATCGCAATTAAGAATTGCTGTAGTCATTGCGTGAACGATTCCTGGTTGATCTAGGCATTGCAATGTCACGATGTAATCCATCGCGCTATTTTACGGTGTACTAGTGTGAAATCGTAAATCGCTTAAGCGATTTTGGAGCCCACCAATTTCGTTCACCAAAAAGTCGCATCAACGCAGGAACAAGAAATGCGCGAATAAGTGTTGCATCAAGCAGAATCGCGAACGCTACGCCAAATCCGAGCATCTTGATTGAAGTAATTCCACTAATACAAAAAGTTCCGAAAACAACTGCAAGGAGAACTGCCGCCGCAGTAATGATGCGGGCAGAACGCTGAAGTCCAGTTGCGACAGACTCGATATTGGATTTTCCTGCTTCATGTTCCTCTTTAATGCGAGAGAGTAAGAAGAGTTCATAATCCATGGATAAACCAAAAGCGATAACTGCGATGAGGACAATTGATCCAGTATCGACGCTTCCAGTAACTGTGAAATCTCCAACTAGCCAACGCATATGACCGTCGATAAAGATCCAAGTCAGCACACCCATTGTTGCCGCAAGAGAGATGATATTTAAAACAGCTTTAATTGGAAGAATGATTGAACCGGTGAAGATAAAGAGCAGAATCAGAATGCCGAGGCCGATCCAGAGCGCAACCCATCGCAGAGTGCGAGATGTTGCATCTTGGGTATCTGCGTAATCTGCAGCAACGCCACCAATAAGAGTTCCAGCTGGTTTAGTGAGTGCGCGGATTTTATGGATGAGGTCTTGGCCTTCAGGTGTGCGAGGTGGCATTGAATGTATTGCAGTGAGTCGAACATCTTCGCCAGCAACTTCCATCTGACCAACGCGAACAATCCCTGGAACTACGGCGAGTGAATCTTTGAATTCATTAATGGAATTAACTTGCGAGGCGCCATTAGGAATGATGATTTCAATCGGATTTCCTTCCTGACCAGAGAAGTTATCCGAAATGAACTTAGCAGCTATTGCAGAAGAGTTATTTGCTGGAAGCACTCGACTATCAACCTGACTAAAGACGATGTCTTTAATTGGCGCGATAAATATTGAGAGAATGAGAAGTGAGAGTACGACTACGGCAACAGGTCTACGCATAACGGTTCGCGCGATATCAGCCCAGCGACCATCTTCTTTAGGAGTAATTGCGCTCTTGCGAAGCACACCAAAATCAATTCGCTTACCCATAAGCGCAAGAATTGCTGGAAGTGGAATCAGTGCGCCAGCAACTGCAAGCGCAACTACTGCGACTCCGGCATATCCCATAGATTTTAAGAAATATTGTGGGAAGAACATCAATGAAATAAGTGTGATCATGACGGTAAGACCCGAATAGAAAACGGTCTTTCCAGCCGTAGCAAGAGTGTTGACGACAGATGTCTCAACATCTTTTCCGTGATGAAGCTCTTCGCGGAATCGATTAACAATAAGCAGCGCGTAATCAATACCGAGACCTAAACCAAGACCAGTTGTCTGGTTGAGCGCGAAGATAGAGACATCGGTAAATAAGGTAATTAAGTAGAGAATAAAGAATGCTCCAAGAATGGAAGTTATACCGATGACGAGCGGCATGGCTGATGCTGCCATCGCTCCGAAAACAAAGATGAGGAGCACGAAAGTTAATGGAATAGAAATTGATTCAGCGAGCTTGAGATCATCTTTAATCTTGCCGTTAATTGAGTTAGCAAATATTGCACCACCTGATGCCAATACCTCAACGTTCTTGTAAGCGCCTTCATACGTCTCACGATAATGGCCACCGATTGCATCCACCGAACTGAAGTCAGTGGATTTAAGATAAACAAAAATGTAAGCAGACTTGCCATCATTGCTGCGAAGCATTGGTAACTTACCTGCAGTCCAATACGACATTACTTTTTCAGCAGAGCTTTCGGCTCGGACTTTTGTTTCAAGTTCAAGCGCTGTTGAAATAACGTCTGGATCATCGACGTTTGTTTTACTTTTGACAACGAGAACGACCGCTGGATCTTTTACTTTGAATGTATCAGTGAGATAGGTCCAGACTTGTGCGGATTCACTTTTAGGATCGGAATAGCCGCCGCTATCTAGTCGAGAGAAGACCATTGAGCCAACGCTGCCAAGAATGAGGATGGCAAGAAAGAAGAAACCTAAAGTTCGTTTTCTTCGTTTAACAATCAAATGGCCAAGTTTTTCAAACATGTAGTGATTCTATTTCACTATGACGAAAGAGGTGAATTGAGTTCGCTTGGATATCTCGTGAGTGATTAGATAGAGTGCTGATTGTGAGTGAAATCATTCCAAGCATTACACAGGATGAAATTGATCGTGAACCTGATGAGAAACGCGATCAGGAAATTCAGGGCGATAAACCGCCACATCATGAGTAAAAGAAATTAATTACTCAGATTTAGTTGGCGTTGCCGGAGTACTTGCTGGGCACTTGTCGGGGCAGGATTTGTTGTTTTCTGTGAATCTGTCTTGTAAAAACCCGACCCTTTGAAAACTATTCCTACATTTGAATAAATCTTTCGGATTGATTTTCCGCACTCAGGACAGGTAGTGAGTGGCTCATCAGAGAAGGCCTGAACCGCTTCAAATGCGTGTTCACACTCATTACATATGTATTGATAAGTGGGCATAAGCGTAAATTCTAGGTACATGGCAGGATTAGCGCTAATCGAGTCACAAGAGTCACGTAACAAGAATTCAAAATTGAGAATCGAGCAAGGGAGAGTCCGAATGAGCCGCATTAATTCACAGCGTGCATCATCACTAACCAGCACTCTACCTATTGCGCTACTTCTCTTTATGAGTTTTTTAATGAGTTCCGTGATCTCACCTGCGAGCGCTTCGGCTAACCAAATTGTTCTGACAACGCCGGCTCAAAACTCGGTTCTCACCATCGCACCGAGTCAAGTCACTATTTCAGGTGCAGTAACTCTGCAAGATATGGGAAATCAACTCACTGTTACAGCACCAGATGGATCTCGAGTTGATGATGGTTCACTAACTGTTTCTGATAAATCTTTAACGGTTGGCGTGAAAACGTTAACACTGGGTGGAACCTATGTTGTCAGCTACGAACTTTTAGGAATTAACGATTCCCCACTACAAGGAACATACAATTTCACATTTAATGCACCAGCAGTCATTGAAAGTCCAAGTGCATCTCCTTCAGCGAGCGAAATAGTTAATCCAGTCTCGACGAGTCGAAGCGCGGATTATTTTGTCATTGGGTTGCTTATTCTTGCGTTTATCGTGCTCATCGCTATTTCGCGAATGGCACGTAATACTTTTAGGAAGTAATGCTCGCCTTCTCTTCGTTTATCAGCATATCTGCTGCAGTAATAACTATTGGTTTTTTGAGTGGGGCAGCGTTTTATGCTCGTGAAAGAAATGGAATGACGTCAGCTCGAAAGTTGGTAAAACGAGTTGGTCTGGTGGCAGCAATTTGGGCGCTCGCGGAGTCGATAGCAATCATCAGTAACCTTGCGGCGATTATCGATTCGTCACTCGTGGATGCATTGGATACAACCTCACTTCGTTCTTACATCACACAGACATCACTAGGTAAAGTTCAATTTTATTCAGTCATCGGCGCACTACTCGTTTCTTCCTTTTCACACGTAGCCAAAAAACTGGAGGAATAGTCGGCGTACTCATTCTTGCTATGGCATCGCTTTCATTACCGCTCTTTCAAAGCCATGGCAGTCAATCTGGATTACACGGACTTGCTATTGGAGCGATTGTTTTCCATGTTGAAGCGCTCGCACTCTGGATTGGTGGAGTTATAACTCTTTTCTTCTTGCCCAATAGAGAAGAAGCAATCCCTCGATTTAGCGCGGTCGCGTTATGGTGCGCAGTAATAGTGGGAATAAGTGGCGTAGCAAGCGCATTTACTCGACTCAATTTTTTAGCAGCATGGAACTCAAGCTACTCATTGTTGGTAGTTATCAAAGTACTTCTCTTTGGCGTTCTTGTCTTTATTGGTACGCGTCATCGTCGCTACATCGCGCAATCACTCCATGGAACGCGGGCAGTCGTTCAATTATTGATTGGTGAAGTGATCGTCATGAGTGGCGCGACTTTTGTTGGAATTGGTTGTCACAGACGCAACCACCAACTCTCGATAAACCATTTGTTTCAGATCCGGCTCTTGCACTAACAGGAGTCCCCATGGCTGCTACTCCTACGCTTTCGAGAATTCTCTTTGCTTATGAAGCAGATGGCATCATTCTCGGTGGCTTACTACTTGTTACTGCACTTTATATTCGTGGCGTAGTCAATCTCAGTCGTCGAGGTGTGAAATGGCCGGTGGGGAGAACCATCTCGTTCGCGCTCGGAATTTCTGCAATTGATTATGCGACAAGTGGTGGTTTGGGTGTTTATTCTCATTTCGCATTTTCGTGGCACATGGTCGCGCATATGGTTTTAGGAATGATTGCGCCGATTGGAATTATCTTAGGAGCGCCGCTGACTTTGTTATTGCGCAATCTTCCTTCAGGTAGAGATAGTGAGGAGAGAGGGCTTCGCGGTTTCATGGTCGCAATTCTTCACTCGCGATACTTTTCCATTATTACGCATCCGGTTGTAGCACTTGCAATATTTGATGGCTCACTCTTTCTTCTGTATATGACGCCACTATTTGGCAACCTGATGACCGGACATTTAGGCCATGTCGTGATGGATATTCATTTCATTCTTGCTGGCGCACTCTTCTTCCATGTCATTGTTGGAATTGATCCCAATCCAAGGAAAGTTCCTCATTTAGTTCGAATCATTATTCTCTTTGCCGCAATGAGTATTCATGCATTTTTCTCCCTTGCTTTAATCTCAATGAACACTCTGTTGGATAATGGATATTTCGCCGCGCTGCAACGTCCATGGTGGAGTGATGTGCTTGCCGACCAGAAACTCGGTGGATCGATTGGTTGGGCGATGGGAGAGATTCCTATTTTGATTGCGCTTGTTGCCACATTTATTCAATGGGTTCGAGCAGACGCACGGGAAGAGAAGCGGATTGAAAGAAAATCTCAGCTTGATCACGAAGCAGGTCGAGAAGATGAACTTGATTCATACAACCGTTATCTTGAGGAACTTGCTCTTAATGATCTACTTAGCAAGGATCGTCTTGACAAGAAACGTAACAGAAGAGAATAGTCATTCACTATGAACGATCTCTACACACTCCCAGAAGAGTATGAATCGCTTCGAGAGAGCGTGCGTGCGCTAGCAACTAAGAAGATTGAACCGTTTGCACACGATGTCGATGCAGAATCGAGATTTCCGCAAGAAGCGCATGATGCGCTACTTCAAGCGCGACTGCTTGCCGCGCATGTGCCAACTGAATATGGCGGAGATGGTGCAGATGCGCTCGCAACTGTCATCATCATCGAAGAAGTAGCTCGGGCATGCGCATCATCTTCACTTCTGCCCGCGGTTAATAAACTCGGATCACTTCCTGTGATGTTGGCAGGAACCGAAGAACAGAAGAAGCGTTGGCTCACACTGTTAGCACAAGGAAAAGGTTTTTCTTATTGTCTTTCAGAAACTGATGCTGGTTCTGATGCGGGAGCGATGAAAACAAAAGCAGTGCGTAACGGTGATAAGTGGGTTATCAACGGCAGCAAGAAATGGATTTCTAACGCAGGGCATTCAGATTTTTATACCGTGTTAGCAAGCACTGATCCCGCAAAAGGATCTAAAGGAATTACCGCATTTGTCATTGAGAAATCTGATCCAGGTGTTTCATTTGGCGCTCATGAAAAGAAGATGGGATTTCGAGGTTCGCCAACTCGTGAGGTGTATTTCGATAACGTAGAGATTGGCGCGGATCGACAACTTGGCGCAGAGGGCGAAGGATTTTCTATCGCAATGCGCACACTTGATCACACACGAATCACAATTGCTGCGCAAGCGCTTGGAATTGCTCAAGGTGCATTTGATTATGCAACGAAGTACGCGCATGAACGGAAGCAATTCGGTAAGGCGATCTTCGATTTTCAAGCAATTCAATTTATGTTGGCGGATATGGCGATGGAAATTGTGGCAGCTCGCCAACTTACATATGCCGCGGCAGTGAGATCAGAGCGAAACGACGGTGATCTCACCTTTTACTCAGCGGCAAGCAAATGCTTTGCCTCAGATGTGGCGATGAAAGTGACTACCAATGCCGTACAGATACTTGGCGGATATGGATACGTCAATGATTTTCCGGTTGAACGAATGATGCGCGATGCAAAACTGACTCAGATTTATGAAGGTACCAATCAAGTACAACGTATTGTGATGGCTCGCCATCTGGAAGATACGATCTAAGAAGATGCGTTCTAAGAAGATACGATCTAAATGGTAATAAAGAGAATTAATATTTAGTATTGCTAAAACGCAAAACAAGTTCAGGCGTCGCAACAGCCTTAACGGGAATATCGTGCGCTTCATTCGGTAAATCGCTACTTGTCACTTCACCGTCGTACACAAGGGCGATACTCCACATATGTGGAGAAATACTTAGAAGCTCTTTGAGAGCTCGATCATAAGAGCCGCCACCTTGGCCAAGTCGAAAACCACGTCGATCGACGAGAAGCGCTGGAACAATTACTGCATCAATTGTTGCTAATTGGTTCTCATCAAGTGATTGTCCAACTGGTTCCTTAATGTTGCCTTGTAAACGTAGATTCTCTTCTGCACCATTCCAAGGAACCCATTCCAAGGATTTATCTGGACGCATGCGAGGCAGAACAAGTTTTTTCTTTTGGGAGATGAGTTGAGAATTTAGAGCTGACGTATCGGGTTCATCTCCATATGAAATGTAGGTTGCTATCGTCTCTGCTTCTACTATTTCTCGAGCATTGAGAAGGTGCAACCATTGAAAGAGTTTTCGTTCAGAGTTTCGAAGTAGCTCTCGATCAGCGCGCGTATTTCGTCGAAGTATTTTCTTCGCTTCAAGTTCCACAGGTTTAGCCTAATCACGAAGTAAGGTTAGAAACATGGTCGAAACGTTACGAGTCGGAGAGTTTGCACAAGAGCTCTTACGACTTGCGCAACCTATAGAGCCATTTGAAATGCCATTGTTAGATGCCCATGGCGCAACATTGGCAACTGATGTTTTCGCTGGCGAACGTTAGTTCTTCGAGCTGGTTCACGAATTCGATCAACTCAGATTGGGCTTGCTGCATCTATTGGCCTCGATCGCCTTCCCACTCGGCCACAACCACGAGTTGTTGTGATCTCTGCCGGAAGCGATTTAGTTGAACCGGGACAGCGATTACGTGATTCAGAAGATGAATTTGAAACAAACTCATGGCTTCTTACTACGGCAATGAAAGAGGCCGGAGCTGTTGCTTATCGCGTGCACATGATTCCCGAGAATGAAATGTCTTTAAAGGCGATTGTCGAGGATCAATTAGTTCGGGCAGATCTCGTCGTCATTAGCGGGGAAAGCCACGATGATTCTTTTCCTCTTATTACCAATGTATTAAAAGGTATTGGCGATATTCGAGAGATAGATCCACGAATCGAATCAAGTGGACTTCATAATTTTGGCACGATTGGCCCCGACAAGACTCCGGTAGTAACTCTGCCAGGTGATCCGATTGCTGCTTATATATCGTGCGAACTTTTTATTCGTCCAATGATTCGTCAGATGATGGGACTCCATGATCTTTTTAGGCCAGTACAGAAAGCGATACTGACTAATTCCATTGAGAGCGAAAGCGGTAAGACCACACTCTTCCGTGCGCTCTTAGATGGAGATCGAGTGACAGTGACGGAGAATCAGAGTGAACTTGTTGGACTTTCAGATGCAAATTGTCTAGTCGTAGTTGGTGAAGATATGACATCTGTAAAGAGTGGAACAGAAGTTGATGTCATGATGTTAGAGCGGCGTTATATCTAAATGTCGCAGTCGTGGCCATTAATACTTTCTACGAAAGAATTAATGTTGCGTCCATTGCGGTATCGCGATCGGGGTAACTGGTTAGAGGTTCGTCGATTGAATAGAGAATGGCTGAAACCATGGGAGGCAACCTCACCGTTTCATACCGAAAATGATCTGCCCTCCTATTTTGAGATGGTTAATTTTCATAACCGAGAAGGTCGAGCTGGCAGAGCGCTGACGCTGGCAATCTGGAAAGAAAAAGAGCTGATTGGCCAGATCACGATGGGCGGAATTGCATACGGAGCGCTCCGTGGCGCACATATCGGTTATTGGATTGATCAGCGGTATGCAAATAAAGGTCTCATGACCGAAGCGGTGTCAGGTCTTACAGATTATGGTTTCAACGAATTAAAACTCCATAGAATTGAGATCAACCTTCGCCCAGAGAATGAAGCATCTCGACGGGTAGCCGAGAAAGCTGGCTATCTCCTTGAAGGCGAGCGACCTTCCTATTTACATATCGATGGTGGATGGCGAGATCACTTAGTTTTTGTGCGTTTTAGTAAAACCAATTAATTTTTATCGAAAGAACTTCTGCTTTCCATTAAAGATTCTGGTAAACGCCACGAATACGAAATACCCGATTAGTCCGTTATTCCCGTTTAGATTTAGACATCATGGGTTCCGGACTTATCTATCTGATCATCGTGGGGATGTGGGTTTCTTATTTTCTCCCGCAGTGGGTCTCAAACCATGAAGAGGTCTCCGGAAAATCTGTAGAGAAATTTAGAAACAGCATGCGAGCGGTCGCCCACTCGGCAGGAGTGCCCACGCAAGAAGAACTTGCTCGAGAGAATGAACATAATTTAGTTATTCGTCGAATTGTTTTTTCATCGCTTGCGCTCTTATTTGTACTAACAAGTGCCCTCTCGCTTGTGGGACTGTTGTCGCCAATTGTGATGTCGTTACCCATTTCAGGTATTGCTCTTTATATTGCACACGTACGTCGTCAGATTCAAGCAATGCGCACCGCAATGCGTCAACAACGAATTATTTCGCAACACTCACAAAAACCGACCAGCACAAATTATGCAGAGTTAATCTCTCGATCAAAAGTTGTTGTTGACCGAAGTGCCGATCCAGAACAATGGATTCCACTTTCAGAGAGAATTGAAAGAGTTGAACAAGAGTTGAGTGGCATAACGCTCTTGCCAAAAGGAAGCGCAAGCGCTTCTTATGAATGGACACCACAAGATATTCCAGCTCCTACGTATGTGTCAGCGCCAAAAGCTGTTACGCCAAAGAGAATTATCGATCTCACCATTCCTGGTGCATGGTCGGAAGAGCAAGAGCGAATTAAGGCTGAACTTGATGCTGTTGCACCAACGCGCGATCAACTATTTGATCAAGAAAGTGATGGCGGAAGTTCTCGCGCCGTAAATAGTTAGATCCAACTACTAAACCACATACGTGCATGCCATTCGTCGTATGTCATTGTCTGCGCGATATAGATAGGAAGAAAGTAGAGAAAGCAGAGCGCTACCGCTATAAAAAAGCCATAAATGAAGGTTTTATAGCGCTGGTGGAGTAACCCAATCATGTATGTGAGAGTCAGAATGATGAATGGTTCGAAAACAATAGAGTAGAAAGAAAAGACTGTGCGTTGCTGAAATGCAAACCACGGTAGATATCCTGCAGCAACACCAAGCAAAATAAGCGCGCCGCGTTTATCACGTCGACTCACAACATAGCCGATGAGAACTCCGAGCGCGATCGTTGCGCTCCACCAAATAAATGGCGTTCCCAGCGCAAGAATTTCTTGCGAACAATTTGCTGCATCACATTTAGGGGAGTTATAGAAGAACGACGTTGGTCTGCCCAAAATTAACCACGACCATGGATTTGCTGAGTATGAATGCGCTTCTGTTAATCCAGTATGAAAGTTCAACATCTCAATGTGATAGTGCCAGAGTGAGATGAAGGGGTTCTTTGACCAATTGCGGTCCCAACCAGTTTTTGTGAAAAACCATCCAGACCAAGATCCGATGTAAAGTGCACTTGGCAGAAGTACTAGTTGTGAAATGCGTTGAGTAATGAGTTTTCGAGTGAAGGCGCATTTTCTGTAAACGTCTTTATTCTTATTATCTCTTGAACAATCACCACGGCAATAAAAGCAACCGCATAATAAAGCGCACTCCACTTCGTCGCACATGCAAGTCCGAGTGATATTCCAAGAAGCCAATAACGTTTTTCGAGTAAGAAATTAAATGCGAGCAGAATAAAGAACATCAAGAAGATATCGAGTAGCGCAGTACGTGACATGACCAGATGTAATCCATCGAGCGAAGTGAGAAGTGCAGCGCTGAGAGCGAGAAATTCTGATTGAAAAAGAGTTCGTGCTGCGCGATAGATGAGATAGACCGATGCCACGCCAATGATTGCGCCAGCAATTCGCCAGCCAAATTCGTGGTCCCCAAAGACCTTTATTCCAAGTGCTATTAACCATTTTCCAATAGGCGGATGAACGATGAACTCAGCCTTGGATTTATCCATTTCCACGTAGTACTTCAAATAATCTCTTGCGCCGTCGACGTAATAGACCTCATCAAAGATAAAACCTTTTGGTGAACCAAGATTCCACAATCGCAGGATGGCGCTAAATAGGAGAATTCCAATGAGGTTCATTCGCTCGCGTGTGGCTCGCATGACACAATTACAGCATGTCGCAATTGATATTGGCAGCGGTGCCATTGGGAAATGTTGGCGACGCCTCCGATCGGTTGAAATCAACGCTCAGTAGCGCAACACATATCGCAGCTGAAGATTCACGTAAGTTCTCCCGACTCTGTAAAGACTTAGGAATTGAACATCGCGCTCGAGTCATTTCGTTCTTTGAGGGAAATGAGAGTGAGCGAATTGCAGAATTAATTGCTGTGCTGGAATCTGGCAACGATCTAGTAGTTGTTACTGATGCTGGAATGCCGAGTGTCAGCGATCCCGGATATCGCATCGCACGTGAATGTGTACAACGAAATATTCCGATCACTGTCCTTCCTGGACCAAGTGCAGTGATTACTGCATTGGCGCTCTCCGGATTGCCTACTGATCGATTCTGTTTTGAAGGTTTTGTGCCACGGACGAGTGGTGCTCGAGATACATTCTATGAAGCGCTGTCGCAAGAAGTTCGAACGATTATTCTTTTTGAAGCACCGCATCGCATCTCAGAATCACTGAGTGCTGCAGCGAAAGCATTTGGCGGAAGTCGAGAGATTGCAATTTGTCGTGAGATGACGAAGACATATGAAGAGATATTTAGAGGCACCATTGAACAGGCAATCACCTGGAGTAATTCGAAGGAAATTTTGGGCGAAATCACTATCGTGATTGCAGGATTTGATGCGGCATCTCAATCAATATCAGATGCCGATCTCGTGAAGGCGGTCCTTGCCGCTGAAGCAAATGGTGCAATCCGAAAAGATGCGATTCATGAAGTAGCGCAACGACATGGCCTACCGAAGCGTCACGTCTTTGATCTCATGGTTCAGCACAAGCGTGATTCTGAATAGGATGTGCGCGTGACCGAACAGAAAGCGTTTTATCTCACGACGCCTATTTACTATGTCAATGATGCGCCACATATAGGTCACGCATATACAACGGTTGCCGGAGATGTTCTGACGCGTTGGCACCGTCAGCGAGGCGAAGCTGTCTGGTTCCTGACTGGAACAGATGAGCATGGTCAGAAAGTGATGCGTACTGCGGAAGCGAACAATGTTGCTCCGCAAGCATGGTGCGATCAATTAGTTGAGAACGCGTGGAAGCCAGTGTGGAAATCACTCAATATTGCGCATGATGATTTTATTCGCACGACAGAAGATCGCCACGAAAAACGAGTGCAACGTTTCCTTCAAGGATTGATGGAAAAAGGTTTTATCTATGAAGGAAAATATGAAGGCCCGTATTGCGTAGGTTGTGAAGAATTTAAATTGCCGGGCGATTTGATCGAAGGAAATTGTTCGATTCACTCTAAGCCAGTTGAAATGGTGAGTGAGACAAATTGGTTCTTTAAACTTTCAGCGTTTGTGCAGCCGTTACTCGAACACTATAAAAATAATCCAGAAGCGTGCGAACCGGCTAGCGCACGAAATGAAGTCATTTCCTTCTTAGAAGGTGGCGTACAAGATCTCTCTATTTCACGTTCTACATTTGATTGGGGTATTCAAGTTCCATGGGATACCTCGCAGGTGGTGTATGTCTGGTTCGATGCGCTTTTGAATTACGCCACTGCAGTTGGTCTGGGTGAAGACCCAAAATCTGAATTGGGAAAGAAATTTGCTGCAACATGGCCGGCCGATGTTCATCTAGTCGGAAAAGATATTCTCCGATTCCATGCAGTGATCTGGCCAGCGATGTTGATGGCTGGTGGCATTGCGGTACCAAAGAAAGTATTCGCTCACGGTTGGTTACTTGTTGGTGGCGAGAAAATGAGTAAGAGCAAACTCACGGGAATTGCTCCAAGCGATATCACTAACCACTTCGGTGTTGATGCATTCCGTTATTACTTCTTACGTGCAATTCCATTTGGAAGTGATGGCTCATTTTCTTGGGAAGATATGACTGCTCGTTACACCAGTGAATTGGCCAATGATTTTGGGAATTTAGCCTCGCGATTAGCGGCAATGATTGAAAAGTATTGCGAGGGCACCTTGCCTGCGCCGACGCCATCACCAGAACTTGAAGCAGCGCTCAAAACCGCTGTTGATATCGCTGATACATCAATCTGCGCGCTCGATTTCCAGAGCGGCATCAATGCCATTATGGATTTTTGTAAGCGAGTAAATGGCTATGTCACCGAGAAAGAGCCATGGTCGGTTGCGAAAGATGCCACGAGAAAATCCGAACTCGATTCGATTCTCTACAACACTGCGGAAGCGTTACGTGCGTTAGCGGTATTACTTCATCCAATAATGCCAGCGACAACAGAAGCGTTGTGGCAGAGTTTAGGTGCGAACGTATTAGGCGAAATTGGTAGCCAGAAAATTAGCGATGTCGCGCGCTGGGGACAATTAAAGAACACTCGAGTAACAAAAGGCGCAATCCTCTTTCCACGGTTGCCTGAGTTAGAAATCCAGTAATAATGGCTGATCGCCATAATCGAGATATTGATCGACCACCAGCGCCACTACCTGCGCCGCTTGGTACTCAGACTGTTGATTCGCATGCACATTTGGAATTAGTTTTTGATGGTGCGCAACCAGATGATCCACGATTTGCTGGTTTATTAGCTGAATGCGCAAGCGTCGGTATTGATCGAATTGTTCAAGTCGGTTATTCAGCGGAGCAATCACGATGGTGTGCAGAATTTGCGGATTATTGGCCACGCACACTTGCTGCCGTAGCGCTCCATCCCAATGAAGCTCCAGTTGTAGAAGATCTTGAGAAAGAATTAGCGGTCATTGAATCACTTGCTGCGAGATCACGAGTTCGAGCAATCGGTGAGACTGGATTAGATTTCTTTCGCACTCCACCAGAACTTCAAGAAAAGCAGAAATATTCGTTCCGGCGCCATATTGATATTGCAAAGCGTTATAAGAAAGCGCTTGTCATTCATGATCGAGATGCGCATCGAGAAGTACTTGACCTTCTCAAAGAAGAGGGTGCGCCAGAAGTTACTGTCTTTCATTGCTTTTCCGGCGATGAAGCAATGGCACGCGAATGCATTGAAGCGGGGTATTACCTTTCCTTTGCAGGGACAGTGACATTTAAGAATGCGCCAGAGTTGCGGAGCGCAGCAGCGCTCTGCCCACCTAATCTTCTCCTTGTTGAACTGATTCACCATTTCTCTGCCCAATGCCTAATCGAGGGTTACTTAACACCCTGCACAGATTCCTAACACCGTTCGAGCGATTGCTCATGAACGTCATGAAGAGCCCGATCATGTCGCTGCGCTGTGTAGCGCCAATGCGGAACGAGTCTTCGGCTCGTTTGAATAATGGTTCGAATGATGGCTCTATGAGTATTTCACTTCTCGGTGCGAATGAATTCGTGAATTAGCAAGTTCGCTTGATTTACGTCCAACGAAGAAACTTGGTCAAAATTTCGTCATCGATAGCAATGTCTGTCAAAAAATTGTGCGAGCTGCCGATGTCACTCAAAACGATTGTGTCTTAGAGATTGGCCCAGGATTAGGTTCGCTCACCCTCGCAATTGCCCAGATCGCTAAGCATGTAGTTGCTGTTGAAATCGATTCTCGACTTGCATCGCTCTTACCAAAAACCGTTGCTCGTCACCAAGCAGAGAATGTTCAGGTTATTGCTCGCGATGCAATGGAATTTAATGAGATTGAATTTAATGAATTACCACTTCCAGCCACCAAGCTTGTTGCGAACCTTCCCTATAACGTCTCGGTGCCGGTGCTTTTGCGAGTACTTGAACTTTTTCCCACAATTACATCAGGTGTAGTGATGGTCCAAACTGAAGTAGCAGAGCGGTTAGCGGCTAAACCTGGAACGAAAATCTATGGTGCACCAAGTGCGAAAGCTGCATGGTGGGCCGATGTGTCATTAGCTGGGACTGTCAGTCGATCAGTTTTTGGCCAATTCCCAACGTAGATTCATCGCTTGTTAAATTTGAACGCCATGCTCCATTGGGAGATGAGAGCGCTCGCCAACTGACATTTGACGTCATTGATGATGCATTTAGCCAACGTCGCAAAATGTTGCGAAAAGTTTTGAGTCAACGATTTGGCGGAAGTGAAGCGACTGAACGCCACCTTTTGAAAATAGGAATTGATCCCACCTTGCGAGGCGAATCGTTGGCTATTACTGACTTTTATCGAATTGCGGAATACGCTCGCGGATTATGAACTCGAAATCGACCACCGTTCGCGTTCCCGGAAAAATTAATTTACAGCTTTCAGTTGGGCCATTAAATAAAACCGGTTATCACGATGTTGCTACAGTATTTCAAGCGGTCTCGCTCTATGACGACATTACTGTTCGTGCGACAGAACCCGGTAGTGGCATCACCGTCTCAGTAGTTGGTGAACATACTGAAACTGTTCCATTAGACAATAAGAACTTGGCTTTTAAAGCGGCTGAGCTCATGTGTAAGGATTATGGAATTACCCCTGATCTTTCGATCGCGATTAAGAAATCAATTCCAGTAGCGGGTGGTATGGCCGGCGGTAGCGCTAATGCTGGTGGAGTGATTGTAGGAATCGATTCCCTCTTTAATTTAGGAATTTCTCGAAATGAAATGGAGAAAGTTGGAAGCGCGTTAGGAAGCGATATTCCATTTACGATCTCCGGCGGAACAGCAATTGGCACAGGTCGGGGCGAGCAGATAACGCCAGCACTTTCACGAGGCACGTATTACTGGGTCTTAGCATTATCTAGTTCGGGACTTTCAACGCCTGCGGTGTATCAAGAATGCGACCGACTGCGAGATGGACTATCAGTTGCAGCCCCGATAGTTAATGGCGCATTAATGCAGGCTCTGATGAGTGGCGATTCATTTGCGCTTGGAAAAGCGCTTTCTAACGATTTGCAGGCGGCAGCATGTTCACTTAAACCAGCGCTTCGACTTATTCTCGATGTTGGTATGGATTATGGCGCGCTTGGTGGAATAGTTTCTGGTTCAGGACCTACCGTCGCATTTCTGGCAGAGAATGAAGAACATTCACTTGATTTAGTTGTTGCACTGACATCAAGTGGCGTGGTGGGAACGATCGTTCAAGCTACTGGTCCAGTTGCTGGTGCGCGCGTCATCGAACACCACTAAGAATTACTTCTTCTTTTTGTTAGCGATACTCGCCATTTGAGGTCGAGACTCTAAACTTGAAAGTCCATTCCACGCCAAATTAACAATATGCGCAGCAACAACATCGCGCGATGGCCAACGCGAATCAAGCCACCATTGACCAGTCAGCGCAACCATTCCGACCAACATCTGCGAGTACATCGGCGCCATTTTTGGATCGAAACCTCGTGCTCGAAATTCTTCAACGAAAATACCTTCTACTTGAGTCGCAACATCGCTAATTAATGTGGCAAACGAACCACTCTGTGCGCCGACCGTTGAATCGCGTACCAATATTTGAAAGCCATCACTTCGAGTTTCAATATATGTAAGAAATGCAATTGCAGCTGCTTCTGCGCGTGCGCGCGGTCGACCTGCTTGGAGTGATGAGGTAATTAGTGCAAGTAACGCAGCAATTTCGCGATCGACGACGACGGCATAAAGTCCTTCCTTGCCACCGAAGTGTTCATAGATCACAGGTTTTGATACATCAGCTGCCGCCGCAATCTCTTCGACCGTCGTCGCCTCAACGCCCTTCTCGGCGAAGATGGCGCGCGAGACTTCGATTAATTGGCTTCGGCGTTCTGCGCTGCTCATGCGCCGTTTCGGCGCGGATTTTTTGCTTGCAGGCATGGCGCAACGATAGAGCCATAGCGGTGGTTAGACGGAAAGAAAAAATACGAGAGAATAC
>RFMS01000014.1 GCA_009927575.1 Actinomycetota bacterium | reverse complement strand
AGTTTTAGGAAGCTTCAAATTGCATGAGACCGCTATTGAAGACGCTGTTTCCGCTCAGCAGCGAGCAAAAATAGAGGAATATAACGATATTACGACATTTGTAATTAGAACGGTGTTTTACGATGACGCCAAGAGCGCTATCAGTACTGGTGAGTTAATTTGCTTTATTAACAAAAGATTTATCATCATTGTCAGGCATGGCTCTGGAGCTCCTTTAGTAACTGTACGACACGAACTTGAGTCACAACCGCAATTTCTCCAACTAGGTCCACTTGCTGTGCTCTTTGGAGTCATTAATCGTGTCATCGATGATTATTCTGTTATTGCGATGGAGCTTGAAAAGGATATTGTACAAATTGAAAATAGTGTTTTCTCAAGTTCTCGAAAGACAGTTTCCAGAGAGATTTACTCCCTAAAAAGAGAGGTTATTGAATATCGACATGCCATCGAACCGCTAATTCTTCCGTTGCAGCGACTAACTTCCGAGGGAAAGCAAGCAATACCAGAACCTCTCAAGCCATTTTTCCGCGACATTATGGATCAAGTTTTGCGATCGTGTGAACACGCTAGCGGTATGGACTCACTTCTAACCGCTGCGTTACAGGCTGATTTGGCACAAGTGCAAGTTCAACAAAATAACGATGTACGAATGATCTCCGCTTGGGTGGCCCTTGCCGCAGGTCCAACTATGGTTGCCGGAATCTACGGAATGAATTTCGATTTTATGCCTGAACTTCGCTGGAAATTCGGATATCCATCGCTGCTTTTGCTGCTCTCAGCTTTGACACTTTTTTTATTCAGAAAATTCAAGAAATCTAGGTGGCTTTAGTGGATTTTACAGTTTTAATTTTTCTCATATTGACAGTGTGTGTTGTGGTTTTGTTGTGGATCTATGAGCACCCACCGAAGAATAAAGGAAAGCGAACCGGGCGTGGCGGTGACTTCGACTGAAAAAAATTAATATCGTATGAAATTCTAAGATGCTTTATCTGCAGTTAAATCTCTGTTCACCCAATTGCAACTTAGAAAGTTCATTCTTCTGCCATGGACCTAACTCATTGGCTTCGAATGTTGCACTTTAAAAGTGAATCTCATCAATCTTTCCAACTTGAGCAAGATACTCGAGCGCATCTAGCTCGCACAAGAAAAAATATCGATTCCCATGAAATGGAATTACTCGCTCTCTTAGAGGAATACTCCATCGTCAAGTAAGTAATTCTTAATGGCAAAACCCCGCATTACCAAGTTGGTAAGACGGGGTTTTCCTTTTTTGGTTACGCGGCTAGGGTATGCGTATCTAAGTTGGCTGTGACAATGTGTACCTTAAAGGTCCATAAATTTTCAGCTCGTGGATCAATAATTAATTCAACCCAATGGTTAAATCCTGAACCGAAAGTCTGAACTCGAGTGAAATTTTCTACTAATGAGCCTTTGTCTTTCTCCACTAGTTTTCCAGCGGTTTCGTTCATGGGCATGTCTACTTGGTACCAATGCTCGTCACCATTTTGAAGCAAAACTGGCTTTTTGAACTTAATGGAGTTGGTCAAAAGAGCTTGCTTGACGTTAGTAAAGGCCGCGGTATTTTCATTGTTTGGTGAGGCAGCATCACGAGCGTAACCTTCCCAATCCATATTGGCTTGAACAACCACAATGACACCAATTGACCCCTCGGCCGAGGCTGCTTCAAAGCTTTTATTGAGCCAAGAAACATTAGCCGCATCACGAGCTTTGTACTCAACGTCATCGCCATCTGTGGTTTTATCGTTGTAAGTTTTATAAGTTGGGGTAGCAACAGCTGAATTATTTGCAGATCCCGGTACATGAAGTATCACAAAAGTAATTCCTTTATAAGAAAATCGCTGTAGCTCAGGATATTTGACGTCATGGGAAACAATAATCCGTGAATTCCGTCCACCTAGTGATATGTATGATCCATCTGCTTTTTGAAAATAGGTTGATCTCACAAGTGCTAATCGATTATTTGGATCGAAGCCACCTTTAACAGCTCGGTCGCAATCGACCCATTCATTATCACCAACTGAATAAAAGATTGGTTTGAGAAACTTATCGAAAAAATCAGTCTTAATTCTCACGTATGCCTCATCAACGCATTTATCACCCTTACCGCTCATAGTGTCACCATCAAACAAGGTAAAGTCCATTTTTGATGCATTTATGGCATTGATTACATTTGGTGTTTGCGCTACACCTTTTGCGTCATAAGGCATATCGCCTATCAATGCAATACTGAACTTTGTAGGTTGGCCCGCTTGTGCGGAGTTTCCCGAACTCGCCACTAAAGAAATGGCTAAGAGAGATGCTGCAGCAATAAGAAAGGTGCGTTTTTGGTTAGAAAATGAATTAAAAGAAATCATGCCGGGATATTTACCCATCTCCGTGTCAAAAAGACTAATTTTAGGTAAAATTCAGGTATATAAAATTGATTTCATGGACGTACCATTGAAGTTAATTCACGTAGACAATAATCTAAGCATAAACCGAAGAAAGGCTATAGAAATGATCCAATTTATAAACATGAGAAAATTTTCATTGTTTGCTCTCTTTGCTTCACTTATTAATTCGGCTATCTTCGAAATTGCAAAATCTGCTGATGCAACTATGGTGGTAAATCAAGGTGGATCACGTTCTATTTCGCTAGTAATGGTTTTCGGAGCTACTCTCCTAGGGCTTGTCGTTGCTGCCTACGTCGCAAATCTCATTGGCAAAAAGTCACAAGCATTTATGAAAAACGCTCCCCTTATTGGACTTCTCTTTGGAATTGTGACAGCTGCGGCACCATTTACAGCCTCCGACGATTCAAAAACTGCAATAGCTCTGGCTTCTAACCACGTTGTCGCAGGCATTGTTTGGTACTTTGGTTCGAAGCGCTCAAACTAGTAATTTTTAAAGTAAGTTCTCAATCTATTCTTTGAACTTACGAATTTCTTGTGGCCAACCACATGCTTGAGCGATTTTGGCTCCCCATTCTCATCCATTCCAGAAGCCATTTCGATCTCTTCGACTAAGCCACCTGCAAATACAAGCGACCCTTTCTCTTTTAATTCAGAGACTACTTGGCGAGCAAGTGGACCTCGAGATTGAAACCATTCGGAAGTATGGTCTCCGACCCATTGCTGGTTGAAATAAATAATGTACTTAGCCATGCGAACATGCTAATTCAATTGCGAGAATACAAATACCTAGTTCTAGCTGGTGTTAGCGAATTTTCCTTAAATCTTCGACGAGTTCGAAGTAAAGAAGAACTATCTCTGTCTCATCATTTATCGCTAGACCCAGCTTTGACCAGTACTCGAAGTGGCTTCTTCTGAAATCATCACCATTCAAGTCACCCTCAGCTTCGGCCAAAGCAAACTCATCTGGAACCTCTGAGAATTTTCTTACTTCTACCCGCGTAGCTTGAATAGTTGCAATATGTCGTTTCTCATTATCCAACACCGCTAATTTCTCACCGACAGTTTCAATCGGTTCACTTTGTCCAAGGTAGTCCCACTCAAGTGTGCCAGCAGTAGCTCTCTTCATTCCATCGAGAACGAGTGAGATCAATTTTTCTCGCGATTCTCCTGGGTTTCCAAATTCGATTGCCCGCAGACCGTTGACAACTGGAAAAGCCATGGTGTGAAGTTTATTGGAACGAAAAAATAAATATAAAAAGAGTCACTCTGGAAGCCGGAGGAATTGGAAAGAGCCCCGATTTCTCGAGGCTCTCCCATGCACAGCTATTGCAATTCACTTGACCATTACCAATAGATCGAATTGCACTAACTAAGACTGTGGTGGAGGCGACGGGTTTGAACCCGCTCCGACGGCTTGGTAAACCAACAGGCTGCCAATTACAACACGCCCCAACACGGGAGCGAAGTTACGCAATTACCTACTGATTAAATTTTTGTATGGGTTTGGTTGGGGATAAAAAAGGAGTATGGGAAGCAAAAGGGACTTGGTAATTAACCAAGTCCCAATTACTACCAAGCCATCGTGGTGAAATTATTACATAGATGCCTGATTACTCGCTGTAACTTTAATGTTATCGAAGAGTCGCCATATAAGCCGGAAAGATTAAGCTAAGCCCTAATTGAAAGAATTTTCCAGTAAGTGATGCATCGCCAGATCCATTCAAATGGTCCATATTTGAATTTACTTAGCCACAGTCCACTCAAGATAACTTGTGCGACATAAAGCAGGAAGCTGATTCCTAAGACTTGGAAACCATTTAACTTTAGAGCAAGGCCAAGTCCCCATCCATAAGCTAGAAATGTAAGTACCAAAGATTGGGTCAAATAGTTGGTCAATGCCATTCTTCCGACTTTAGAAAAGTATTCATAAATCTTGCGGTTAGGGTTCTTGAGGAAAGCAAGGGTCAAAGCTGATGCATAGCCAAGACATAAAATCGGGCCAGCTAAATATTGATCTTCAATGATTGCGATGAGAGCACTAACTGTAGGCAAAAACTTAGTACCGGCCACAATTAGAAACATTAATGAAAATCCAATGGTTAGGCCCCAATAACGAACTTTTTTGAGGATCTCTAACTTTTCAGGCAACTGACGAATGAAGTTACTTCTACCTAGATAGAGTCCAATCAAGAACATCGCGAGAACAGTTGGGATTCTTGAGAAAAGAAGTGGTGATAACTCTAGATAGGTGTGAAACCTTTCGGCAATTC
>RFMS01000040.1 GCA_009927575.1 Actinomycetota bacterium | reverse complement strand
TGGTCGAATTTTCACGGTGGATAGCGGAGAATATGAACTGATGAAATTTAGAACGTGGATTAAGCGAACAAAAGCCGGTCGAATTTTTTGGCGTGTGCTTATTGGAATTGTCGGTGGTGCAGTCACGGTTATTGGTGCAGTTGCATTGGTAGGTCCAGGTCCTGGCGTTCTTGTTGTTCTTGCTGGACTTGGAATTTTGGCGACCGAGTTTGCATGGGCTGGTGAAGCGATGCTGAAAACTCGCAGCTATGCACAAAGAGCAGCAGATCGCGCAGGTTTGCCGACATGGGCTCGTTATTTATTGATTGCTGGTGGCGCTGTGATCTCCATCGTTGCCATCCTTATTTATTACTCTCATTAATTCACGTTAATCTCAACGCAAAGCGCTCTATCTTTCGCCGGCGTAACTTCATTCTTTGGTAACCTCGCGCTATGTCCGCGCAAATAACAGTGACGTTAGATGGTCAGAAAGTATCGACCACTGCGGACCAGCGAGTTACTCAGCTCTATCCAGCAGAGCGAACTGCAGTCGGGCCACATGCGATTGTTCTCTGCACCATTAATGGCGAGCTCAAAGATTTGTGGAGTGAAATTCACGATGGTGATGTCATTGAAGGAATTGCGATTGATTCGCCCGAAGGGTTGAAAGTTCTTCGCCACTCAACTGCGCACGTATTAGCGCAAGCAGTGCAAGCGACTTTTTCACAGACTCGGTTAGGTATTGGTCCGCCCATTACCGATGGTTTCTATTACGACTTTGATCCAGAGCGTCCATTTACGCCAGAAGATTTAGAGACGCTAGAAAAAGCGATGAAGAAGATTGTGAAAGATGGCCAACGATTCCGACGCAGAGCAATCTCTGATGCGGATGCGCTGAAAGAACTCGCTCACGAGCCATATAAATGCGAATTGGTGGGATTGAAATCAAACGCTTCTGATGAATCAAGTGTTGAAGTAGGCGCTGGTGAATTAACGATTTACGACAATCTCGGTCGCGATGGTCAACCAGTATGGGGCGATCTCTGTCGTGGCCCGCATCTACCATCAACAAAATACATCCCTGCATTTAAATTGATGCGAAGCGCTGGCGCATATTGGCGCGGTTCTGAAAAGAACCCGATGTTGCAACGTATTTATGGAACAGCATGGCCATCACAAGAAGCGCTCGATGGATATCTTTCAATGCTTGCTGAAGCGGAGAAACGCGATCATCGAAAACTTGGTGCAGAACTTGATCTCTTCTCATTTCCAGAAGAGATTGGATCGGGTCTTGCTGTCTTCCATCCCAAGGGCGGAATTATTCGACGAGCGATGGAGGATTACTCACGACATCGCCATGAAGTTGCTGGTTATGAGTTTGTCTATTCACCACATTTAACTAAATCTGCACTCTTTGAAAAATCTGGACACCTTGATTGGTACTCCGACGGAATGTATCCACCGATGGTGATGGATGAAGAACTCCATGCAGATGGAACGTTGAAGCGTCCGGGCCAGAAGTACTACATGAAACCGATGAATTGCCCATTCCATAACCTTATTTTTCAATCGCGCGGACGTTCGTATCGAGAGTTGCCACTTCGACTCTTTGAGTTTGGCACTGTGTATCGATATGAAAAATCTGGCGTCATTCATGGAATCACTCGTGCTCGTGGCTTTACACAAGATGATGCACATATTTATTGCACACCAGAACAGATGCCGGGAGAGCTCGATAGCCTTTTAACATTCGTACTCAATCTTCTCCGTGATTATGGTTTGGAAGATTTCTATCTTGAACTTTCAACAAAGAACCCAGAGAAATTTGTTGGTGGCGATGAGGAGTGGGAGATAGCGACAGAAACGCTTCGCCAAGCTGCAGAGAAACAGAAGTTAGAACTCGTCCTTGATCCAGGTGGGGCAGCGTTCTACGGGCCAAAGATTTCAGTACAAGCAAAGGATGCGATTGGTCGAACCTGGCAGATGTCGACGATTCAAGTTGATTTCCAACTTCCGCAACGCTTTGAGTTGGAGTATGCGGCAGCGGATGGTTCTCGTAAACGTCCAGTGATGATTCATCGCGCGCTCTTTGGTTCCATTGAAAGATTCTTCGGTGTATTAACTGAGCATTACGCGGGTGCTTTTCCTCCTTGGTTAGCGCCAGTACAAGTGCGAGCAATTCCAGTTGCTGAGGCATTTAATGGGTATCTCGATGGCGTTGTGAAAGAGATGCGCGAGCGCGGTATTCGAGCTGAAGTAGATAGCTCC
>RFMS01000106.1 GCA_009927575.1 Actinomycetota bacterium | reverse complement strand
GAATCCTTCAAATAACGCATTGCACGAGTAACTGAATTGGTGACGCCGTTGGATCGTGGGAGAAAAGATTCTGCCGAAATCAGAATTCTCATGTCCTTTTTATAGCAATTGCCCCGATTATCTTGACGAACGCGAATGGAAAGTCGTATGAACCCCTGACGAAGTATTGTTTGAAAGATTTTAACCTAACGTTCAACTATAGATTGATACTTCGCCGCAAAGAACTGGGAGTATTAAGTCCCGTGAGAAACGGGAAAAGATCAGCAGCATTTTTCGACTTAGACAACACCTTAATTCAGGGGTCTTCACTTTTTTACCTTATTAGGGGGATGGTAACCAAAGGAATAGTCAGACGAAGAAGCATTGCTCGCTTTGGCTTAGCTCATATGCGTTACGCGAAACATGGTGAAGAGAATCTCCAACTCATGTCTCAAATTACATCGAGAGCTCTTCAATTTGTAGCCGGGAAAAATCAATCCGCACTATTAAATGTTTGCGAAGAAATTGTTCGAGATTTTCTGCCGAAGAAGGCATTTCCGTTGATGAAACATAGAATTCAAGAGCACCAAATGCTCGGTCACGACACTTGGCTTGTAACCGCTGCTCCAAGTGAGATTGCAGAGGTCGTTGCTAGAGAGCTTGGCATGAGTGGGGCGATAGGCACAAAAATTGCCGTGAAGCATGGACACTACTTGAGTGAATTAGATAATCAACCAATGCATGGATTAGAGAAATCTCACGCAGTTAGAAACATTGCAAAAAGTAAGGGATATAATCTCCAGAAGTCGTTTGCCTATAGCGACTCTATAAACGATTTACCACTTTTGATGACCGTAGGAAAACCTTTTACTGTCAATCCCAACAAAGAATTAGAGCGAATAGCTAAGAAAAATCGTTGGCCGGTTCTAGTTGCTTAGATTTGAATCTCAAATACATTAAGGTCTAATTTAACTTTAACAAATATCAAACTAATGAACCACGCAATGCGAATGCATTAGAAACTCTTCTTACTGCAAGCACAAATGCTGCTGTTCTCAAGTCAACCGAATAAGTCTTAGCTTCCTTAAATACGTCCGAAAATGCTTTGGACATTCTCAAATCAAGCTCTTGTCGAAATTTCTCTACTGGCCATGAAAATTGCTGGATATTTTGCGTCCATTCAAAGTATGAACCCATAACTCCGCCCGCATTCGCCAAAATATCAGGAACTACTACCACTCCTACATTATTAAGCTTTTGATCTGCGGAGAAAGTTAATGGTTGGTTGGCACCTTCAATTACGAAGTCGGCTCGGACTTTATCCACATTTGAATCATTTATCACACCACCAAGAGCGGCGGGAATCAACACATCACATTTCTGTTCCAAAACTTCATGGGACTGAATCTGTTCGTAATGAGAAACTTCTTTAAGTGATTTTTCGTGAATTATTTTTTCTACATCGATTCCGTTACTATGACAGATTCCTCCGGTAACG
>RFMS01000001.1 GCA_009927575.1 Actinomycetota bacterium | reverse complement strand
CGTGACGTGGCAGAAAATCGCGCAGTTGGTGACTCTACAACTCTCGCAGATCCCAACGTTATGAAACTTATTTCCGAAGGTCTCGCAAGTGGAAAGACTGAAGATTAAAGATTTATTTGTAAGAAGTGCTGAACTAAATCTTTCATCTGTTCAATGGTCTTTATAGGGCCAACTTTTTCATAAACTATTTCGCCTTTGTCATTTATTAACCACGTTACGGGAATCCCCATACCGAAAGCAGCTTTGGTCCGGCCATCTTGATCAAAAAGCTGTGGCCAACTCATTCCCATCTCTGCAGCAAAATTAATACCGTCTTCTTTCTTTCTCTCCTCTACATCAATTCCGATAATCTGAATCTTTCCGGAACTCAATTGAGAAAGCTCTTTAAAAACCGGAATCTCTTCTCGGCATGGATCACACCAACTTGCCCACGCATTAATTATCGCTGGCCCTCTCACTTCATTTAGAACAAGTGAACTTTTTCCATCAGTGCAAGGAAGTTCGATGTTGAGGACTGGAACATTTGAGGCAGGTTGTTTTGATAGTTGAACATGAAACCGGCACAATTGATTGAGTAGATTTGCTATTGGTTGAACACGATGAGAGTACAAGAGAAGGAATGAGAATTAGTAAAAACTTTTTCATCGAAAATCCTCATCGCTCTTTACTCTCTTTAGAGCCTTTACTTTATCCATTTCACCGATTCCATATGAAGGACAGAGTTGTGCAAGTGGACATGCGCCACATGCAGGCCGTTGCGAATGACAGATTCGACGACCATGCCAAATCATTCTTTGGGAGAGATTTGTCCATTCCTTCTCGGGTATAAGTCCTGCGACTTCAAATTCAACTTTCACTGGATCCATCTCTTTACTCCAGCCAAACCTTCGACTTAACCGCCCAAAATGGGTATCGACTGTGATTCCAGGAATTCCAAAGGCATGACCTAGAACAACATTTGCCGTTTTTCGCCCCACACCTGGCAAAGTAATTAGCTCTTCTAGTGTGCTTGGTACTTTCCCGCCAAACTCACGAGCTATCCGTTCACCTAATCCCTTAATATTTTTTGCCTTTGATCGGAAAAATCCAGTTGATCGAATTATTGCTTCAAGTTCTTTCGGTTTAGCAGAAGCAAAATCTTTCGCGCTCTTATATTTCTTAAACAACTCAGGAGTAACTTGATTTACCGCTTATCGGTGCATTGAGCAGACAAACTGTCGCAACAAGAAGTTGTAATGGATTCTTAAAATCTAACTCGCATCGCACATTTGGGTAAGTTTTTGTCAGAATTCGATAAATAGCGCGCGCATTCTCTCGTTTTTTATCACCTCGAATAGAGCGCTTTGGTCTTGCCATATGAGAGAGATTAGCCCGAAATTGATTCCGCTTGGATTCTCGGAGTAAGGTGCCCGACTGTGACCCCAAAGAACACCGAACAGATGGATGAACAAGTCGTTCGACGAGCCCCACTCTTTACCGCTCTTGATGATGCAGCAGCTTCAGCACTTCGATCTGCGATGCAAACGGTAAAAATTAAAAAAGGTGAAGATCTCTTTAAAGAGGGCGATGATGGCCACCATCTTTATGTCATCATCGAAGGAAAGATTAAGTTAGGCACAAAGAGCGTTGATGGCCGTGAAAATCTGCTCTCAGTTCTCGGACCTGGCGAAATGTTCGGCGAACTTTCACTCTTTGATCCCGGTCCACGTACATCGACTGCAACTGCTGTCACTGATGCTCGACTCTTAAGTCTTGGACATGATCAAGTTATTCCTTGGGTTAAAGACCATCCTGAAGTTTCACTTCAATTGCTCGGTCGACTCGCACAACGTCTTCGTCGCACTAATGAAGCTGTTGGAGATCTTGTTTCTCTGACGTTCCTGGACGCGTAGCAAAAGCACTTATTGATCTCGGTACTCGCTTTGGCACAACAAAAGATGATGGCCTTCACGTCAATCATGACCTCACTCAGGAAGAACTCGCTCAACTTGTCGGCGCTTCACGTGAAACAGTCAATAAAGCCTTAGCTGACTTCGCTGGTCGTGGTTGGTTACGTCTTGAGGCCCGCGCCGTCGTTGTTCTCGATTACGAACGGTTATCTAAACGCGGTCGTTAAGACTTCAGTTCAACCGTTAATTCAATCTCGACAGGTGCATCAAGAGGTAAGTCAGC
>RFMS01000085.1 GCA_009927575.1 Actinomycetota bacterium | reverse complement strand
CGTTTCAGTATTTGCTCGAAATGGTATTGATCGAGATGGTTATTACAAACACATCAACGCAGCTCTCGACATTCAACCACACCAAGTTTTTGATGATGGGTGCGACCTAGTCAATACGTTGCACACAACTCGTAAAGAACTTCTTCCAAATATTGCGGGTGGTTGCGAAGAGACAACTACCGGTGTTATCCGCCTTCATCAAATGGCGAAAGACGGTGCACTCACTTCCCAATGATTGCTGTTAATGACACCGATACGAAGCACATGTTTGATAATCGTTATGGAACAGGTCAATCAACGCTCGATGCAATTTTCCGAGCAACCAATCAATTACTTGCTGGAAAAGTTCTTGTCGTGGCTGGTTTTGGTTATTGCGGCAAAGGCGTTGCAGAACGCGCAAAGGGACTTGGCGCTGATGTAGTTGTTACCGAAATTGATCCAACAAAAGCACTCGATGCGCTCATGCAGGGTTATCGAGTAATGCCGATGTATGACGCTGCGAAAATCGGCGATGTGTTTATTACAGTAACTGGTAATCGCGATGTTCTTCGTTCAGAACATTTCTCATTAATGAAAGATGGCGCAATTCTCGCTAACTCGGGTCATTTCGATATTGAAATTGATGTCGCGTGGTTGGAGAAATACGCAACAAAGAAGAATTCACGAATCCGTCACCAAACGGATGAATATGTCCTTTCGGATGGTCGACGAATCCTTTTGGTTGCAGAAGGACGTTTAGTAAACCTCGGTGCAGCAGAGGGACATCCTGCGGCAGTAATGGATATGTCATTCTCTGATCAGGCATTAACCGCGGAATATCTTGTGAAGGAAGCGAAGAACCTCACACCAGGAGTTCATAACGTTCCAACCGAGATCGATAAAGAAGTAGCACGTTTGAAGCTACAAAGCATGGGAAGCGAAATCGATACGCTCACACCTGCACAAGTCGAATATCTCAATTCGTGGGAACACGGTAGCTAATGACTTCGGTATTGGTCGTCGATGATGATCAAGACCTTGCAGAAATGTTGGGAATTGTTCTCAACGGAGTTGGCATTGAAGTAGATCTCGTTAGCCGAGGCGATGAAGTTCTCGATGTCGTGCGAAATAATCCGCCAGATCTTATTTTGCTTGATGTCATGCTTCCTGGTCTCGATGGCGTAGAAGTCTGTCGCCAGATTCGTGAACACTCCATCCAAGTACCTATCGTCATGTTGACTGCAAAGGGCGATACGCACGATGTCGTACTTGGCCTTGAAGCAGGTGCAGATGACTATATGGTCAAACCTTTTAAACCCAGTGAACTCGTTGCTCGTATCAAAACTCGATTGCGTCGAACCACAACAAATATCAAAGGAACGTTAACTCTCGGCGATATCTCCATTGATATTGTTGAACATACAATTTCTCGCGGTACAAAAGAGATTCCACTTACTCGCCTTGAATTTGATCTTCTTGTTGCGCTGGCAAAGGAACCCGGTCGAGTATTTACTCGAGAAGCGCTGCTCAATGAAGTGTGGGGATATCGGCACTCAACTGATACTCGCTTAGTCAACGTCCATGTACAACGCCTTCGAGCAAAAGTTGAGCACGATCCTGAAAATCCAACAATAATTACAACTGTTCGCGGTATTGGATATAAAGCGGGAGCCAGCGGATCTCGAGGTAAGTAATGCGGAAAATTGTCGAGCGATTTCGACGTTCACTCACGCTAAAAGTCATTCTTTCTATTGTTTTACTCACCACGCTGGTACTTGGCGTTGTAGGTACAACTCTCTATACGCGAATCTCTGCGGGTATTAAAGAAGAGAAGGTTGATTCGGCAATTTCTGAAGCTGCCTACACGATCTACTTCGCGCAAACTCGATTACTTGCTTCCAGTAGAACTGATTCGGAACTTCGTCGCACCGCAAAAGAAATTGTGAATTCCCAAGCCATTGGCAGTGATATCTCAAGTCGTGAAATAGTTTGATGCGCGGTATTCGAAATATTGATCCAGAAGTTCCTATTGATTCAGTCTCAAACCAGATTTCATTATCAACTATCCCAAATACATTGCGTGAGAAAGTTGCTTCGAGCGGAAATATTTCATGGGAATTCGTTAATACGATATATGCAAGCGGAAAGTTAGTTCCCTCTGTCGCAGTTGGTGAAGAAATTCAGGTTTCAAAATCTGGAACGTATGAAATGTATGTAATTTTTAGCTTAGAGCCCCAAATCAAAGCGTTGGAGTTAATTAAGAATTACCTCTGGTTATCTGGATTGGCGCTTTTAATTCTCATTACATTTGTCACATGGCTAACGCTCCGTCAAATTCTGCAACCAATCAGAGAAGTAGCGGCGACAGCGGAGCGACTCACAACGGGAGCACTTGATCTACGGATCAATGTTCAAAGTGAAGATGAAATCGGAAGATTAGGTCAAACATTTAACGATATGGCACGTTCAATTGAAGAGCAGATTAGACGATTAGAAAATCTCTCACGGGTGCAACAGCAATTCGTCTCGGATGTCTCGCATGAACTTCGTACACCATTAACTACTATTCGAATGGCATCGGATTTATTGTTTAATGCCAGAGAGAGTTTTGATCCCGCGATTGGCAGAAGTACCGAACTTCTCCTGGCGCAAATAGATAAATTTGAGAAACTTCTAGAAGACTTACTTGAAGTAAGTCGATTTGATGCTGATGTTGCCAACGTGAAACCCGAAGTAGTTGATGTACGCACACTCGTAAGCAAATGTATGGACGATTTGGCACTGGTTGCTAGTGATCGAGCCACAAGCTTGACCTTGGAATGCGTTGGAGAAGACCTTTCAGCACAAGTAGACCCACGCCGAATTACTCGAGTGGTGCGTAATTTGCTCACCAATGCCATCGAACATTCCGAAGGAAAAGCAGTGAATGTTTCTGTCATCGCCGATGATCATTCTCTTTCAATTGGAGTTCGAGATCATGGCGTTGGTATTGACCCTACGAACCACCATCGAGTATTTGATCGATTTTGGCGAGCAGACACTTCGCGATCGCGTGCGCGTGGCGGTACCGGTTTAGGTTTGGCAATCGCACAAGAAGATGCTCGACTCCATAATGGTCAGATCACCTTATGGAGTGAACTCAACGAAGGCGCTCACTTTACGCTCACAATTCCGAAGAAATTTGGCGGAGAATTGATTAACCCAGCCCTTCATCATTAACAGTAATGAAGTGTCCACTGTCGAAAAAAATAATTTAATTTCATAAGTCGAATTGCAAATATAAAGTGTGAGTGCGTGAATTTTTCAGCGACATTAAATCTTTACTCTATCCACCTGTTTGTGAGCTGTGCTTAAATCCCGGTATCGCGCTCTGTGCGCCATGCGCCCATGTATTAAGTTCATCAGCGCATTTTCTCTCTGGCTTTTTTCGTCCAGTGGCAGCTGGAATTGTGTATAACGAAGCGACATCTCAGATCGTATTACGCGCCAAGGAGCGTGGAATAGAAAGCGCGCATCGCTCACTTGCACTATCGCTTTGGTCCGCTATAACTCTTTTGAATCCACATGAGCAACGAATTGCACTCGTGCCTATCCCATCGTCCCGAGCATCGATTCGACGACGAGGGAGGAATTTCATCATGATTTGCTCAACATATTTCTCACTCAAAATAATTCTCCCATCGAATTTGAAATTCATGACGTGCTCATTCATCAAAGAAAAGTGAGAGATCAATCAGGATTGACAATGAATGAGCGGATTCGGAATATGGATGAGGCGATAGTCGCTCGCAATCAGATCACTATTCCAGCGCTGATTGTTGACGATGTCATCACTACTGGCGCGACCTTCACAGCAGCGTTTTCTGCCCTTAATGTTGCCAAAACCACCATTCTTGGCGGAATAGCTGCGTGTGCATCACCCCAGCAAATGCGCATACGATATGCCGGTGGTAGCGATCCTCGACAAAATATTACGAGCAGGCGAAGGGCGCACCCTTAAACGATTAGAGAAAATCGCTGAAGAAGTCAATGCATGTGAGCCTTCGATTCAAGCTCTCACAGATGATCAGTTACGTGGCAAGACAGATGAATTTAAAAGTCGATTAGCGTCGGGAGAAGATCTCGACGATCTTTTGCCAGAAGCATTCGCCACTGTTCGAGAAGCCGCAAAGCGAACTCTCGGTCAGCGTCATTATGACGTTCAGATCATGGGTGGCGCAGCGCTTCACTCAGGCAATATCGCAGAAATGCGAACGGGTGAAGGAAAGACTTTAGTTTCAACCCTTCCCGCATATCTCAATGCACTCACCGGCAAAGGTGTTCACGTCGTTACCACAAATGATTATCTTGCCGAGCGCGACAGCGAGTGGATGGGTCGAGTACATCGTTTTCTTGGTTTAAAAGTTGGCGTGATTCTTGCATCAATGACGCCACATGAGCGTCGCGAACAATACAACGCAGATATTACGTATGGCACAAATAATGAATTTGGTTTTGATTACTTACGTGACAATATGGCCTGGAACTTAAGCGATTGCGTTCAACGAGAACACCACTTTGCAATTGTCGACGAAGTTGATTCGATTCTTATCGACGAAGCGCGTACCCCACTGATTATTTCTGGACCAGCTGATAAGGCAACGAAGTGGTATGTGGAATTTGCAAATATCGCCAATCGACTTATTCGTGACACTCACTACGAAGTGGATGAGAAGAAGCGAACTGTCGGAGTTCTAGATGAAGGCGTAACAAAAGTCGAAGAATTGCTCAAAATTGAAAACCTTTATGAAGCGGTAAATACGCCGATGATTGGCTATCTCAATAATGCGATTCGAGCGAAAGAACTTTTTAAACGAGACAAAGACTATGTAGTGATGCAGGGCGAACTTCTTATCGTTGACGAACATACGGGCCGTATGTTGCAAGGTCGTCGTTATAACGAAGGACTTCATCAAGCGCTAGAAGCAAAAGAACGCATTGATATTAAAGATGAAAATCAAACGCTTGCCACTATTACTCTTCAAAATTATTTCCGCCTATATGAAAAATTATCGGGTATGACCGGTACAGCAATGACGGAAGCCTCAGAATTTATGCAGATTTATAAGCTCGGAGTAGTTCCAATCCCAACAAATAGAACAATGTGCCGTATTGATCAATCAGATTTGGTTTACAAGACTGAGTCTGGAAAGTTTGAAGCGGTGGCTAATGACATCGTTGAACGCCATCGAAAAGGTCAACCAGTTTTAGTAGGAACAGTTTCAGTTGAGAAATCTGAAGTTCTCTCACAGACGTTGCGTAAACGAGGAATTCCACACGAAGTACTTAATGCTAAACAACATGAGCGAGAAGCGGCAGTTGTTGCCCGCGCAGGAACGCTCGGTGCTGTGACTGTTGCTACCAACATGGCAGGTCGCGGAACTGACATCATGCTTGGCGGTAATCCCGAATTCATGGCTGACTTTGAGTTGCAACGTCGTGGAATTTCTCCGGTTGATAACGCTGAAGAGTATGAACGCGAATGGCCGGCAGAGATTGCAAAACAGAAAGCTGCTGTTGCGAAAGAACATGAAGAAGTTGTCGCACTAGGTGGACTTTATGTACTTGGTACTGAGCGCCATGAATCTCGTCGCATTGATAATCAGTTACGCGGTCGTTCTGGCCGACAAGGAGATCCAGGCGAGTCTCGTTTCTATCTCTCACTTCAAGATGAATTGATGCGCCGATTCAACTCGGGCATGGTGGAACGATTCCTGACAGCAGCCGGGATACCTGAAGATCAACCAATCGAATCAAAGATGGTTTCCAACGCAATTCGCTCCGCACAAACTCAGGTAGAGTCTCAAAACTTCGAAATGCGTAAGAATGTTTTGAAATATGACGATGTCATGAATCGTCAGCGCGAAGTTGTCTACCGCGAACGCCGAGAAGTACTTGAAGGTAAAGACATCAGCGAATTGGTTAAAGAATTTATCGACGACACCGTTTCAGCATATGTATCAGCAGCTACCGCCGAAGGATTCCCCGAAGATTGGGATCTTGAGAAATTGTGGAATGCGCTTAAATCGCTCTACCCAATTTCATTCACGATTACAGATATCGAGCAAGAGTTCGGTGGTCGCGAAGGACTTGATAGCGAAGCGCTTATTGATCGCGTAATCACAGATGCTCAAGCTAAGTATGCAGAACGAGAAGCAACGCTCGGTGGAGATGTATTGCGAGAACTTGAGCGGAAAATTTTGCTCTCAGTTCTTGATCGTAAATGGCGAGAGCACCTTTACGAGATGGATTATTTACAAGAGGGAATTGGTCTGCGTGCAATGGCACAACGTGATCCACTTGTGGAATATCAGAAAGAGGGCTTTGAACTCTTTAGCGCCATGATGGATTCGATCGCCGAAGAGATGGTGGGTTATCTTTTTAATGTTGAAGTATCAATTGAAGATGAGAACGTACAAGCTAAAGGGTTACAACAACCAGAAGCGCCGCAACAACTGCGATATACCGCACCAAGTGAGTCAGGAAGCGCAGCTGCTGTAGCGCCAAGTCAAAGCGGAGATGTTTCACGAAATGCACCGTGCCCATGTGGCTCGGGGAAGAAGTACAAGCGTTGCCACGGTAGCGCTCGCTAAATTTAGATTAAATTAAATTAAATTAAATAAAGCTCAGTACATATCCAGCGGTGGTCTACGCCTTCAATTCGCATCACAAGAGATCGAATTCTCTCGCCGATTCGTAGCGTGACGACAACTTCACCAACACCTTCAATTGGTTCAGAGAGATGGATTTTCCTTATATACAGCGCTGATTTAAACGTTCCGATTTTCTTAAGTAATTCCTGGTAGATGGTGCGATGACACCATCGCGAAACCTGCAATGGAGTTCTTCGCCCACTCCAAATTTCAATGACAGAGATAGTGAAACGTTTGACCCAATTCTGTAAATCAGGAAGTTCACTCTTTGGTGTTGCAAGCGGCGCCATTTCTTGCTCGTACGTTTCGCCAAATGATGTCGGTACCAAATAAAGTCGTGATGGCTCTAGTGGTTTTTCCGCCTCAACAGGCTTAGGAAAGAGTGCGAGTGCGGGATGGTTCCAAATATTGCTATCAGGTGTGGGCCGATGTACTTCACGAATAATGAGATTTTCCATGTCGGGATTCTCAATTGCGATTCGTACTGAGTAACCCGTTCTTTAGCTGAGAATTTCTCATCCGAAAGGATGAATGTGCATAATTCCAGCCAACCTAAGTACCAGTGGGTTATTCATCTCCAATGCAAAAAAATATTCCGATACGACGTAGCCTCCAGCGATACCAGCGAACTATTGCAGGCAGCACAATTTTGATCATCGCCTTTATTGCAGCAATTCTCATAGCTCACGAAGCCAATCGAACGGTACTGCTGTGGAGCACATCAAATGAACTCTCGACTGGCGCGGTGATTCAACAATCGGATTTGAAGGCGAAGCGAGCGCTGCTACCAGAGAACTCTCACATGTATTTTTCATCGAGCGCAGATCTCATCGGCGCAATCGTTGCTCATCATGTTGGTGCCGGAGAATTGATTCCAACCTCTTCGCTCATCGAACAAGGAAGTGAGGTAGACGGACGCTATGTTCCGCTAGAAGTAGCCATTCATGACTTGCCAACGAATGTAGAGCGCGGATCCATCGTCGATATCTATGCGATTGCGAAAAACGCATCAGGTTCAACAGGCTTAGAAAGCACAGCTCTCGTTGCAGTGGCTACAACAGTCATCGCAGTAGATCGTAAAGGTGATCTCAGTGGCAGCGTGGGAGTCGTAGTCAATCTCAGAGCCCAAAATGTATCGTCGTTAATTTCCCAAATTTCTGCACACAGAATTCTCCTCGTCTCACATGTCTAAATCAGAAGTTCGTGATGGGGCAATAAATGTCATCACTGCAATTGGAAATCCAGAACTTGAAGCGCTGATTTCACGAACGTTATTCAATTCTGGAAATGACATCCGATTGCGGGCTATCTCATTCGATGAAGTCATAACTTTTTGTGAAGT
>RFMS01000159.1 GCA_009927575.1 Actinomycetota bacterium | reverse complement strand
TGCTGAACCCAAAGGATGTCTCTTTGAATATGTTTATTTAGCGCGGCCAGATACTGCGATTGCCAATCGCGGAGTACACATCACACGCGTTGCAATAGGTGAAAAACTCGCTCAGGAACATCCCGCCGATGCAGATTTAGTGATTCCCGTTCCTGAATCAGGCACTCCCGCCGCAGTTGGCTATGCCCGAGCATCGGGAATTCCATACGGTGCAGGTCTAGTAAAAAACTCCTATGTAGGACGAACTTTTATTCAACCAAGCCAAACAATTCGCCAATTGGGTATTCGATTAAAGCTCAATCCGCTTCGAGAGATTATCGAAGGAAAGAGAATTGTTGTCGTTGATGATTCCATCGTTCGTGGAAATACCCAACGCGCAATTGTTCGAATGCTTCGTGAATCAGGTGCACGAGAGATTCACGTCCGTATCTCATCACCACCGGTGAAGTGGCCATGCTTTTATGGAATCGATTTTGCTTCACGTGCAGAGCTAATTGCCGCCGGACTAGACATCGAAGAGATTCGTCGTTCTATTGGCGCAGATAGTTTGGGATATGTATCGCTTGAAGGGCTAATCGAAGCGACAACTGTTTCCGAGAAGAATCTCTGTACCGCTTGTTTCACTGGAAAATATCCAATCACAATCCCAGAAGATTTTCCGCTGGAAAGAACCTCCTCGAGGTAATTCAGTGAGTACTTATCGCGATGCTGGCGTCGATATTGATGAAGGTGATCGCGCTGTTGAATTAATGAAGGCGCATTTAGCAAAAGCAACACGTCCAGAAGTTATCGGTGGAATTGGTGGCTTCGCAGGTCTATTTGATGCGTCAGCGTTAAAAAAGCTTTAAGAAACCACTCCTTGCTACATCAACTGATGGAGTCGGAACGAAAACTGAATTTGCGCGACTTCTCAATAGGTATGACACGATCGGCGAAGATCTCGTTGCAATGGTGGTCGATGACTTAGTTGTCTGTGGTGCTGAGCCACTCTTTATGACAGATTACATTGCAACCGGAAAAGTTCATCCCGAGAAAATTGCAGATATTGTGAAGGGGATTGCGCGAGGCTGTGAAAAAGCCAATACCGCATTAATAGGCGGTGAAACCGCGGAACATCCAGGACTTATGGCTGATGATGAATTCGATCTAGCAGGGGCTGCTACCGGTGTTGTTGAATCAGAAAATTTACTTGGTGAATCAAAAGTTCAAGAAGGCGATCTACTCCTTGCAATGCCATCATCTGGTTTTCATGCCAATGGTTATTCACTGATCCGCCATATTGTTACTTCAAAGAGCCTTTCACTTGAAAAAGTGATTCCAGAAACTCAGAAAACTCTTGGTGAAATTCTTTTAACACCTACCGAGATTTACACGCGCGACTGTTTAGTTTTAATTAAAGCACTAGGAACCTCACTCCACGCCTTTTCTCACATCACTGGTGGAGGCTTGGCTGCAAATACAGAGCGAGTGATCCCAAAAGGACTTTGTGCGACTTTTAATCGATCAACGTGGACACTTCCTCTGGAATTTCAATATTTATCCACGATGGGCTCGGTACCGCAATGGGATATGGAGAGAACCTGGAATTGTGGAGTGGGAATGGTTGCGATCATTGATAAGGAAGCTAGTGAGCTAGCGTTAAAAACGCTCTCAGCCCGAGGTATGAAAGCGTGGATTGCTGGAGAAGTAATACGAACTAATTCGGAATCAAGGTCTGTGTTGCGGGGAAATTACATCGTATAAATCTAGAATTGTGGAGTTGAGAAGCAATACGAGGGCAGTCGAGGAGTAAAAATGGCTAAGAAGCCCAAACCGAAAGTTCG
>RFMS01000184.1 GCA_009927575.1 Actinomycetota bacterium | reverse complement strand
AATTAACCATCCGCTTGATTGCCCGGTCTGCGATAAAGGCGGCGAATGTCCACTTCAAAATCAGGCGATGAGCAATGGTCGTCCAGAATCGCGCTTTGATGGGTACAAACGAACATTTGAAAAACCGATCAATATTCAGCTCAAGTGCTCCTTGATCGCGAACGCTGTGTTCTCTGCGCTCGCTGTACACGTTTTCTGATCAAATCGCTGGCGACCCATTCATTACTCTCAATGAACGCGGTGCACTTCAACAAGTAGGAATCTACGAAGAGAAACCATTTGATTCATACTTCTCAGGAAACACAGTGCAAATTTGCCCAGTCGGTGCCCTTACTGGTGCGACCTACCGTTTCCGCGCTCGACCATTTGATTTGGTTTCTACGCCATCTGCTTGCGAACACTGTGCATCTGGTTGCGATATGCGAACCGATGTTCGCCGTGGCAAGACGCTCCGTCGTCTCGCTGGTGATGATGCGCAAGTAAATAATGAATGGAACTGCGATAAAGGTCGCTGGGCATTTAAATATATTTCACAATCAGATCGAATTACCACGCCACTTGTTCGAGATGCGCAAGGCGTTCTTCGTGAAGCTTCATGGCCAGAAGCTCTTGCTGTTGCAGCTGCCGGATTAAGTGTTAATCGCGCGGCAGTTCTTGTTGGTGGTCGCGCAACTGCAGAAGATGCTTATGGTTATTCAAAGTTTGCACGTGTTGCTCTTAAAACCAACGATATTGATTTCCGCGCCCGCCCACATTCAGAAGAAGAGCGTTCCTTCCTTTCTTCGGTAGTGGTAGGAAGTTCGGTTACCTACAGCGCAATCGACAAGGCAGATCATGTAGTGCTCCTTGGATTTGAAGCGGAAGAAGAATCGCCAATAGTTTTCTTAAGGCTTTTCAAGCAAGTACGAAAGCGTGGAATGAAAGTAACTGCAGTCGCACCTTTTGCAACGCGAGCAAATCAGAAACTCAAAGCAGACGTTATCAAGACAACTGCGGGCAATGAGGCGAACGAGATCATCAACATCGCAGGATTGACTAATAAATCAGTGATTTTGGTAGGTGAACGCTTAGCTGAATCGCAAGGCGCACTCTCTGCTGCTCGGAAAATTGCTGACTCTGCTGGCGCGCACTTAGCGTGGATTCCTCGCCGTGCCGGAGAACGTGGTGCACTCGAAGCTGGTGCAATTGGCACACTTCTTCCTGGTGGTCGCCCTGTTACAGATTCAGCAGCGCGAGTTGATATTCAAAGCGCATGGGGAGTTTCATCACTTCCAACAACAGTTGGCCACTCCACGTCAGAAATTCTCGATGCGTTACATACTGGCGATATCGATTCCTTACTTATTGGTGGCGTAGATCCGCTTGATATTTCCCGCGACGCCGCGAAAGGTCTTGAAAAAGCATTTGTTGTTTCACTTGAAATTCGTAAATCACAGATCACTGAATTAGCAAACGTAGTTCTTCCGGTCGCAGCAGTCGCTGAGAAGAGTGGCACATTTATTAACTGGGAAGGTCGCGCTCGAGCTTTTGACACTGCAATCGATACACCAAATCTTCGAAGCGATGTTCGCATCCTCTCGATGCTTGCAGACGAGATGGGAACTCCAATAAATCTGCCAACTGTTGAGTCAGCTGCTCGCGAAATGAATTCACTTGGGACTTGGGATGGTGCGCGAGTAACTTTCACACCAGCAAATGCCGGATCCGTTTCTGGCGAGACAATTCTTTCTTCATGGAGATTGTTGCTAGATGCCGGTTCACTCCAAGATGGAGAAGCTAATTTGGCAAAGACGGCTCATCCATCTGTCGCGGTTATTTCTGCAGATCGAGCTGGAAAACTTGGCGTGACGAATGGTGATCGAGTCACAATCTCTTCCAACGTTGGCGCTATTACTTTGCCAGTAGAAATCGCTGATATTGATAGTAAAACAGTCTGGATTCCTCGCAATTCACAATCATCTCGTGCCATTGCGCTACTTGGTGCGGCAAGCGGTATTGAAGTATCGGTGGTGAAAGCATGAACGGTTCGCCACTCACTAACGCGGAATTAATCGCTAACGACCCAGGCGGAATCATCGCGCTTAAAGGCGTATTGATCTTTGCTGCCTGCGTCGTCCTCACAATTCTTGCAATTTGGGGCGAGCGTCGCATCGTTGCATTCATGCAAGTTCGTAAGGGACCAAATCGCGTCGGTCCATTTGGAATTTTGCAAGGACTTGTAGACGGCGTAAAGATTGCGTTGAAAGAGGATTTAATTCCAGCTGCTGCAGATCGCGTTGTCTTTATTATTGCGCCGATCATCAGCGCTACTACATGCTTTATGGCTTTTGCAGTCTTTCCAATGTCAGGGAAAGTAAATCTCTTTGGCCACGAGACTGCGATGCAATTAACTGATCTACCAGTAGGCGTTCTCTATGTTCTATCGATTGCTTCGGTTGGAGTGTATGGAATTGTGCTTGCAGGTTGGTCATCTGGTTCAACGTATCCACTTCTTGGCGGACTTCGATCAAGTGCACAAGTAATCTCATATGAAGTCGCGATGGGTCTCTCACTTGTGGCCGTATTTATCTACTCCGGATCAATGTCAACATCGAAAATTGTTGAAGCGCAGAACCATTGGTGGAATGCGGTCGTTCTCTTCCCATCATTTGTTATTTATTTGATCTCAATGGTTGGTGAGACAAATCGCGCACCATTTGATTTGGCCGAAGCTGAAGGTGAGTTAGTTGGAGGTTTCCACACCGAGTACTCATCACTGAAGTTCGCGCTCTTCTTCCTCGCTGAATACATCAATATTCTCGGCGTCTCATCGCTCGCAACCACGCTCTTCCTTGGCGGTTATCACGCATTTCCTGGCCTCGGATTTACCGAAAGCTGGCTTGGCGGTTGGATGACGTTGATCTGGTTCTTACTTAAAGTACTTCTTCTCTTCTTTATCTTCGTATGGCTCCGAGGCACTCTGCCACGAATGCGCTACGACCAATTTATGAAATTGGGTTGGAAAGTTCTTATTCCAGTTTCATTGGCATGGATCATGGTTGTCTCTTCGCTACGAGTGATGTCGCAACAAGGAACATCTCGAATGGTTGTGTATGCATTTACTGCTGGAATAGTTGTACTCGTTCTTGTCGCATCATCTCTTTATGACCGATCGAAGCGAATTACGGAAGAACGGCTCCACGATCTTGGCGAAGTTCCTGCACCATCTTTCCCAGTTCCATCTCTGCCTGAGCAATCAGCGCATACAACGTTGCGAGGAGAGATTAATGGCTAACGTCGAAAGTTCATTCTTTAAACAACTACAAGGTTTCTGGGTAACGTTCCGTACGATGTTTCAAAAAGACATCACGATTCAATATCCTGAAGAGCCAGCAAAAATTGAACCTCGTTTCCATGGTCGTCATCAACTCAATCGCCATCCAGATGGGCTAGAAAAGTGCATCGGTTGCGAACTTTGTGCATGGGCTTGTCCAGCTGATGCAATTTATGTTGAAGGTGCAAATAACACTGACGC
>RFMS01000102.1 GCA_009927575.1 Actinomycetota bacterium | reverse complement strand
CCTGTTGCACCGGTGTCACCTTTTAATCCTTGTATTCCTTGCTGGCCTTGAGTTCCAGTTGCACCAGTGTCACCTTTCGCTCCTGCTGCACCAGTTGCTCCTGTTTCTCCTTTTGCACCAGCAGCACCATCAACACCATTCGTTCCATTTGCACCTGCAATGCCTTGCGGACCAGCAACACCTTGTGGTCCGGCAGGACCAGTTGCGCCAGCAGGACCTGCGGGACCTGTCGCTCCAGCAGAACCAGTTGCACCTGTTGATCCCGTTAAACCGATTGGACCTTGCGGACCAGTTGCACCTGTTTCACCTTTCGGACCTTGCACACCTTGTTCACCTTGCGGGCCTTGAATTCCTTGTGGACCTTGCAACCCTGTTGTTCCAGTTATTGATGATCCATTCTTTCCATCAGCGCCATTAGTTCCTGATGGACCTTTCAAACTAATTGGTGTTGGCCATTTGCCATTTGTTTTCGGTCCATACATATTGAATGTTGTTGTATCGATATAGAAATCGCCATTCTCGCCAGTCTTTGCAGTTGGCACACCTTTGCCATTGAGAAGAGTGTTGAGAATAGAAGTGCCAGTAATTCGACCGGCAGATTGTGCAGAAGTAATTGGAAGCGCAATTTGTGCAATGAATAGAGATGTAAGTGAGAGTGTTAGCGCTAGCACTCTGCGATTAATTGTTTTCATAGAGACCCCTCCTTGGTGGGCCGCTATTCCGAGTGAAATGGGAATGCGAGGCCAGCCTCGTTAGGTCACAAGATGTTATAAAGATGAGATCTCATCTCGATTTTTCAGCGTAAAACCTTTATCGTCGATGTTTTATCACAGAAATTTTCACAAGGCTTTCTAAAGAAAATGTGCTGTTCTGTTCAGATTCGGGGTATTAAGTAAGGCCATCGAGCTCCCCTTGCTCGGAGTCTCAATGAATCACTGGTTTTGTTGGGATTAAGTAATACAAAAGGAGTACAACGAGATGAATAAGAAACTTGTAACGGTCTCCATCGTTACCGGTCTTGTTCTTTCATTAGGAACAACGGGAATCGCATCGGCACAGGGTCGTGGTGATTTCGGTGGCAAAGGAATGGGCAAAGGAATGTTTGGTAGTTCCTCCGCTCCAACATTAGAGACCATTCTGAAAAGTCTTGTTGATAACAAGACTTTAACGCAGGCTCAAGTAGACGCAATTAATAAAGCACTCACAGACGCGAAGAACTCAGTAGTTGCGACAGCTGCTGCAGCTCAAGCCGCGCATGAGAAATTAATCGCAGACACAATCGGGATTGATATTGCGACTATCAAATCTCGAATGGCTGCAGGCGAATCACTTGGTGCTATTGCTGGCGCAAAGAAAGATGCATTGATCTCTGTTTTGGTTGCGGAAGCAACAAAGCGAATTGATGCAGCTGTCACTGCAGGAAAAATTTCCGCAGCAACCGCCACAACACTGAAGTCAAACTTAACGACACGTATTACCGCTGAGGTAAACGAAGTTCATAGCAAGGGACTTGGAATGGCTAATCCAAAATCCACGATGTCACACATCATGGGTTCAATGATGGCCGGTCCACGTCGATAACTTCATGAAAACTTCTCCTACGAGGGCATAGAAAAAGACACGGAAGCCCCACTGACTGAATAGTCGGTGGGGCTTCTAGTTTTTTGAGAAGGTATCGCCATGAGAATCCATATTGGATCTGACCATGCAGGGTTGGAATTTAAGAACGTCATCGTTAAACATCTCGAAGGTAAAGGTCATACAGTTATTGATCACGGACCACACGTTTATGACGCACTCGATGACTATCCAGTTTTCTGCATTCCCTGCGCTGAAGGCGTCGCTAAAGATCCTGGCTCACTTGGCGTAGTGCTTGGCGGATCTGGCAATGGCGAACAGATGGCAGCCAATAAAGTAAAAGGTATTCGAGCTGCACTTGTGTGGAGTATTGAGACTGCGAAATTGGCACGTGAACATAACAATGCCAACGTGATTGCTATTGGTGGACGTATGCATACCGAAGAATTCTGTTTACAACTGGTTGATACTTTTATTGCAGAGCCATTTCCAGGCGATGAGCGACATGTGCGTCGTATTGGATTGATGGCGAAATATGAAAGTGAAGGAAAACTCTAACGAGAAATTGTGTAGTGAAAATCAGTCACTTCGTGATTCTTTGTAATTCCTTTTGATTCAAACTTAGTAAGTGGTCGCCATTCTGGGCGAGAAACAATTCCACCTTTAAAGCGCGAATCATTAGCGAATACTTTCTCTATAGCTTTGGCATACTCCAACCAATCGGTTGCGATACAGATGCGTCCAGATGGCTTCAACTTCTTCGCCAGTAAATCAAGCAGTGGCTCTTGAATAATCCTACGTTTGCGCTGTTTCGTTTTTGGCCAGGGATCTGGAAAAAAGATATGGAATGCGTCAACTGAATGATCTGGAAACTGATCGCGAATAACAACCGTGGCGTCTGCTTCAATGACACGAAGATTAGTTGCGCCTAATTCTTCGGCGCGCAGGATTAACGCTCCGATACCTGCGCGATGTACTTCGATTGCGATGTAGCCACTCGTTGCGAAGGTCATTGCTAACCGTGATGTGGCCTCTCCCATACCACTTCCGATTTCAACGATAACTTCTTTCTTATCTGGAAATATCGCTCTGAGATCGATGGGCTTTTCTGGATCAAGACCATATTTATTCCAATACTTATTTATTGCAGTTTCTTGCGCCGCTGTCATTCGGGAACCACGTTTGATGTAACTGCGAATAGTTGGCAGCACTCCTGTGGTTTCTTCCATAGTGGCAAAGCCTGCCATCTCTGGTTGGATACGGGTCATGCCTGGTCTCAATATCACTCGTGCCGAAGCGCAAGAACGCGCTCAACATCTCAAGATCGATCACTATGACATTTCGTTAGATGTCACTACTGGCGATGAACTCTTCCGAGCAAAGACGGTGGTGAAGTTCTCCGCAACGCCGGGATACGACACCTTTATTGATGCAGTGGGCAAAAAAGTCATTACCGCAACACTAATGGCGCACCGATTGATGTTTCTCACTACGACGGCGAATCAATCTTCTTAAAAAATCTTCAAGCTCAAATGAAGTCGTGATTGAACTTGATTCACCGTATTCAAAAACTGGCGAAGGCTTGCAACGCTCAGTAGATCCGGTTGATAACGAGGTCTATCTCTACTCGCAAGGTGAAACCTCATTCATCCGCAATATGTATCCATGTTTTGATCAACCAGATTTGAAAGCAACCTTCAATTTCACAGTAACTGCACCTGGTCATTGGGAAGTTATCTCCAATAACCCCGTCAAACAGACGTCAACCAGTGGCGATAAGAAGACGTGGGAGTTCACTACTACTCCGATTATGTCGACGTACATCACTGCAGTTATTGCAGGTCCTTATGCGCATGTACACGATACATATAAAGGCGAGAAAGAAATTCCGCTTGGAATTTACTGCCGAAAATCTCTCTTCGAAAAACTTGATTCAGAGAATATTTTCCGTCTGACTAAGCAAGGCTTTGATTACTTCCAGAAAGTTTTCGGACTTGCATATCCGTTCGACAAGTACGACCAGATTGCTGTTGTTGACTTTAACTGGGGCGCAATGGAGAACGTCGGCGCTGTGACATGGCGCGAAGAGATGTTGGTCTTCCGCTCTAAAGTAACGAAGCGCGCATATACCGGTCGCGCAAGCACGCTCATGCACGAGATGGCGCATATGTGGTTTGGCAATCTCGTCACGATGCGTTGGTGGGATGACTTGTGGCTTAACGAAGCATTCGCTGAATGGGTTTCGTATCTTGCAATTACCGAAGGAACTGAATTCACAACGGGCTGGACCGATTTCACAGCGATTCGAAAGACCGCTGCCTACGCGCAAGATCAACTCTCAACTACTCACCCCATTGCTACCGACATGATCGATATCGATACCGTGAAATCGAATTTCGACATGATCAGCTACGCAAAAGGCGCATCAGCTCTCCAGCAACTTGCTGCGTATTGTGGCCGGGAAAACTTCATCAAAGGTTTGCAGAACTACTTCACAAAATTCGCCTATAAGAACACCACTCTTAGCGATTTGATCAATGAACTTGCTGCAACATCTGGTCGCGACCTCAAGCCATGGGTTGCAACATGGATCCAAACAGCTGGCGTTAATACGCTTCGTTCAAAGATCGAAGGTTCTGGCGATACCTACTCATCTATCGCCATCGCACAAGAAGCGCCAAAGATTCCTGCAGGATCTACAGAATTGCGCCAACATCGCTTAGCAGTTGGTTTATACGACCTCAAAGGCAACGAATTAGTGCGCCGTCGCTCAGTCGAATTGGATGTCAGCGGAGCATTGACGGAGGTTTCCGAACTTCGCGGTGAAAAGGTTGCTGACTTAGTTCTCGTTAATGACAGCGATTTAACGTATGCAAAAGTTCGCCTTGATTCGAAATCAATTGAAACTCTCAAGAGCCATATTGGAAAACTTACGGATGGACTTTCTCGAACTGTCTGTTGGAGCGCTTCATGGGACATGATGCGAGATGCTGAACTTTCTGCCAGTGATTACATCAATATTGTCCTCGCAGGACTTGGCACAGAAGATGACATCACTGTTCTTGGCCAATTACTTGTTCAACTCAACTCCGCTGTCGAGCTCTACACCAGCGACAAACATCGCGATGCGCAACGTGAAAAGGTTGCTAACGCACTTGAATCACTTCTCAATAAAGCGGCTCCAGAAAGTGACCACCAACTTCAATTCGCTCGCGCCTTTGCATCACTTGCTGCAACACCATCACATGGTGCGCGCATCCGCGAGCTTCTCGAAGGAAAACTTGCTGGGTTAAAAGTGGATAGCGATCTACGTTGGCACTTTGTGACATGCCTGGTCGAGCGTGGACTTTCATCCCCTGCTGAAGTCGCTCAAGAGTTAGAGAAAGACAACACCTTTACCGGCCAACTCGCCGCAGAACTCTGCAACGCAGCATTCCCTACCAAAGAAGCAAAAGTAGCTGCCTGGAAGAAAGCCACCGAAGGTGATCACACAATTTGGATCAAGCTCTACAACATTCGCGGCTATAACCGACCACTTCATCGAGCGCTCCATGTTGATTTCATTGATCAATATTTAGGTATGTTGCTCGATACGTGGGCTAATAGTTCATACGAAATTTCGTCGATGTTGATTCAAGGACTCTTCCCAACATATGTCATCAATCAACCAACACTGACGAAAATTAAGACTTGGATTGCAACGACCGGTAAAGATGCTCATCCATCATTAAAGCGATTTATTAATGAAGGTATTGAAGCGATGGAACGTGCGTTAAAAGTTCAAGCGCTGGAGAACTAAGCAGTCGCCTCAACAACACCGTACGGTTTCAAATATGGAACCCAACGTGCATCTGCTCTACCTGTTCCAAGAATGCGCCATGCTGCACCAACTGGTTCGCGTGGCAATGAACGCAATCTCCACCCAAGTTCTTTGAGAGTTCGATCTGCTTTGATGTGATTGCATCGATGGCACGCACTCACAACGTTCTCCCATGTATGTCCGCCACCACGGCTTCGTGGAATAACGTGATCAATAGAAGTTGCTGACGCTGTGCAATACACGCAACGACCACCATCTCGAGCAAAGATTGCTCGACGTGAAAGTGGCACTGCATGTCGATACGGAATTCTTACGTAACGATTTAATTTAATAACTGCTGGAAGTTCAATCGAACCTGTTGAGTAATGAAGAATTACGCCAGATTGTTCAACCGTTGTTGCTCGGTTATTCAAAACTAAAATAAGCGCGCGTCTATCAGAAACGACACCTAGTGGCTCGTAGGTGGCGTTCAGAATCAGAGTCCTTCTGTTCCCGCTCGACACGTTTCCCCTTTGTCGGCACGTGGCTCGTACCGTGGGGGTTATCTTGCCTGAAGAACCCTAAGAATTCTGCGGATTTGATGGAAATTTCTACTAGAGTCGGCATGAAATGAACGTAAACGAGAACCTCCAAACCGTCATCGATTGGTTTACTGGCGCGCCATTTCGGATCGTCACCATCCTTGCGGTCGCATTCATCATTCAAAAATTCGTTGCCCGCGCAATCTCTCGCGGAATGGATCGAATCGCCAATGCAGATTTCATCCCCGGCCCTGGCCGAACACGAGAGCGACAGAAAGAACGCGCCCGTGCAGCTGGATCCGTTCTCCGAAGTTTCTCCAATGCAGGTATCTGGCTTATCGCTGGATCAATGTTGCTTGGTCAATTTGGACTCGATCTCGGCCCACTTGTTGCCTCTGCCGGAGTTGTTGGTGTCGCACTTGGTCTCGGCGCACAAACAATAGTTCGCGATGTACTTTCAGGTCTTTTCATGTTGGTTGAAGATCAATATGGCGTTGGTGACGAAGTTGAAGTACAAGACGTCAAAGGAATTGTTGAGTCAGTAGGACTTCGTATTACAACTGTTCGCGATACAAGTGGAACGCTTTGGTATCTCCGAAACGGTGAAATTCTCAAAGTGGGAAATAAATCAAAAACTAAGAAATA
>RFMS01000120.1 GCA_009927575.1 Actinomycetota bacterium | reverse complement strand
GCAATCATAGATTCAGCTCGTGCAATTGCATCTGAAAATTTGTAATGCCGTCCTCCATCTGCAAAGGAATCTGGCGTGACATTAAGAATTCCCATGACAAGAGTGGATGATTGCGACGTCATAAATTTAACGAGCGGTTATGAGCGCCATTGCTTCTGCGCGAGTAGCAGCATCACGTAACTGACCACGAACTGCACTTGTTGTCGTACGTGCTTGGGTTTTCCTGACACCTCGCATAGACATACACAAGTGTTCGCAATCAATGATGACAATTACGCCAGCCGCTTCCAAAATTTCAACGAGTGCATCCGCGATTTGAGAGGTCAAACGTTCTTGTACTTGTGGTCGTCGCGCAAAGAGATCCACTAAGCGTGCAAGTTTGGATAATCCAGTTATTCGACCGCTTTCGCCAGGAATGTAACCAATATGTGCCACTCCGTGGAAAGGAGTGAGGTGATGCTCGCAATGTGAGAAAACTTCGATATCTCTAACAATTACTAATTCTTTATGTCCGATATCAAAAGTTGTTGTTAGGACATCCCGTGGATCCTGCCAAAGCCCTTCAAAATTCTCTTTGAGCGCACGCGCTACTCGTGCCGGAGTATCGCGAAGTCCTTCTCTCGAAACATCTTCACCGAGCGCAAGAAGTAACTCTGTGACAGCACGTTCTGCGCGCGCTTGATCAAATTCAGATTTCGCTCGGCCATCGTGTGGGCCCATAGAAACTGAATTAATCTCACTCATTCGTCGCTCTTTTGAGCTCGCTTTTTCCGTGGTTTCTTCACATCATCACTTTCATTGGCTCGTTCTTTTATTTCAATAGGCGGAAGTGACGAAGGTTTACGAAGCGGAGAACCTGTCCAAGCTGGACGTGGTGGTCTGCCATTTACTTTGGCAAATATTTTCGCGATCTCTTCTTTATTGAGAGTCTCTTTCTCCATCAACTCTTCTACCAACGCATCAAGTGTTGCTCGATTTTGGACAAGAATTTCGTAGGCTTCTTGATGAGCATCTTCAATCAATTGTCGAATTTCTTGATCAACGATTGCTGCAACGTTTTCTGAGTAATCACGTTGATGCGCAAAATCTCGGCCGAGGAATGGTGCGGAGTCGGATGTTCCAAGTTTGATTGCACCAAGTTTCTCTGTCATGCCATACATCGTGACCATTGCACGAGCCAGCGTGGTTGCTTTCTCAATATCGTTTGCAGCGCCAGTAGTTGGATCATGGAATACCAACTCTTCAGCAGCGCGGCCACCCATTGTGTATGCCAATTGATCGAGCATTTGGTTACGAGAAGTTGAGTACTTATCTTCATCTGGCAGAACCATGGTGTAACCCAGCGCATGTCCGCGCGGCATAATCGTAATTTTGTGAACCGGATCTGTATGAGGCAACGCATGTGCAACGAGCGCGTGTCCGCCTTCGTGATACGCAGTAATTCTTCGTTCTTCTTCACTCATTAATCGGCTCTTGCGTTGCGGGCCTGCCATTACACGATCGATGGATTCATCGAGCGATTTATTGGTAATTACTTTTGCATTTTCACGTGCAGTCAAAAGCGCTGCTTCATTAAGAACATTCGCCAGATCCGCACCCGTAAACCCTGGAGTCCTGCGCGCAAACCCAAGTAAATCAACGTCTTCTGCAAGTGGTTTGTTCTTTGCATGAACTTTGAGAATTGCTTCTCGACCTTTTAAGTCTGGTCTATCAATTCCTATTTGGCGATCAAAGCGGCCAGGACGAAGAAGAGCTGGATCTAAAACATCTGGACGGTTCGTTGCAGCAATGAGAATGACAGAACCATTGGCTTCAAAGCCATCCATTTCAACCAACAATTGATTGAGCGTCTGTTCGCGCTCATCATGACCACCACCTAAACCTGCGCCACGTTGCCGGCCAACCGCATCGATTTCATCGACGAAAACAATCGCAGGTGCATGTGCTTTCGCTTGATTAAATAAATCGCGAACTCTCGCTGCACCAACACCAACAAACATTTCAACAAAGTCTGATCCTGATATTGAATAGAACGGAACTTTTGCTTCGCCTGCAACAGCTCGAGCCAACAGTGTCTTTCCAGTTCCAGGCGGGCCAAAAAGTAGAACACCTTTTGGAATCTTTGCGCCAATTTCCTGATACTTCTTCGGATCTGCCAAGAAATCTTTTATCTCTCGTAATTCTTCAACCGCTTCATCTGCACCGGCAACATCTGCAAAGGTAGTTTTCGGTGCATCAGGTGATTGCAATTTTGCGCGAGAGCGACCAAATGAAAATACGCGATTTCCGCCTTGCGCATTCCCCATCAACATAAAGAAAACTAAAGCGATGATGATGAACGGCAACATCGAGAAAATTAGCGAAATAAAAAGGTTCTGGTGCGGAACGGAAACATTCCATTCCTTTGGCGGTGGATTACTTGTAAGGAGCTCAACAATGAGTGGCTCTTGCCCAGTCACATATGACGCTTCAATTTTTGTCGCGCCTTTTATCGCCTTTCCAGGCTTCAAAATGGCTCGAACTACTTGATCTCGATCAACAACAATCGCAGATTCCACATCATTATTGGAGATCGCTGCGATCACTGCCGAGGTCGAAACTTTGGTGTACTGATTTCCGCCATTAGATATTTGGCCAAATAGCGTTACTCCGACTATCGCTAACAAGATCCAGAAAAGTGGTCGCCGAGCAACTTTTCTTACCCGATTTGGATCAGGAAGTTTGTTGCCGGTTTTATTCTCTTTAACTTTTTTCTTGCTCTTTTTATCGTCGGTCATAAGTCACAATCATTCATACATGTGCTTTGCGAGCACGGCGATAAAAGGCAGATTGCGATATTTCTCATCAAAATCCAGACCGTAACCAATTACGAAATCTGGCGGGATATCGAATCCAACATACTTAACATTTACTTCCACTTTTGCAGCTGTAGGTTTACGGAGGACTGTCAAAATCTCCACGCTCTTTGCGCCACGTGATTCTAGATTTGAACGCAACCATGAAAGCGTGAGCCCGGTATCGACAATATCTTCAATAATCAAAACTTCACGACCAGTAATATCGCGATCGAGATCTTTCAAAATTCGTACAACGCCACTTGATTTAGTTCCAGAACCGTAGGAGGAGACCGCCATCCAATCCATATCAACATGACGTTGGATGTACCGAGATAGATCAGCCATCGCCATCACTGCGCCTTTAAGTACGCCAATTAAAAGGAGATCTCGATCTTTGTAATCCGAGGTAATTTGCGCAGCGAGTTCTTTCATTCGCTTGTGAAGATCGTCTTCAGAAACAATGACGCGTTCAATGTCGCCTTTGATTGCTTCTAAATCCACGTTATCTCCCTATCGTGCGTTAATCATTAATGACGAGTACTCATTAATGCCCGGGTTTATTAGTTCCCGGTGTTAATTCTGGTTCGGTCGAAGGAGCGAAAGTCTGCCCGAAATTCGTTGAACCTTCACACCGCCCGGAAGTGAGCACTCGCCTTGGCCGCGCCACGCCGAGACCATGGCCTCTACCGGAGCAATGTGCTCGGCGTTGAGCGATCCGGCAGGAGCTCCCGCCGCATAAATCGCCAGACGCAAGACTCGAGTTCGGACCGCTCGCGGAAGGGATTCAAGGGCTACAACATCTAAATCGAGTGGATTCATTCCCGAAAAGAGCGATGCGCTCCATTCATCAAGCGCATCCGCATCATCGCGAAGTAATTTCGCACTTCTCACTAACGCATCAACGATTCCAGGACCAAGTTCTCGTTCAATCGTAGGAAGAACGTTCTTTCTGACCCTAACTCTCGTATATTGAAAATCGTCATTGTGTGGATCTGACCACGGAGAAAGCTTCCATTCCTCACAAGCACGAATCGTTTGTTCGCGAGTAATTGCTAATAGCGGTCTGAAAAAGATTCCATATTGTTCCGCCATTCCTGATAAGGAACGGGTTCCGGAACCACGTGCAAGTCCCAACAAAACAGTCTCTGCTTGATCATCCTTGGTGTGACCTAATAAGAAAAGTGTCGCGTCAACTGCCCGGGCAACGTCTTCAAATGCTGAGTACCGAGCGCGACGAGCAGATGCTTCCATGCCATCACGACCATCAACGCTAACTTTGATAATCCGTACATCTGTATACCCAATTCCTATTAATATTTTTTCCGTTGATAGAGCAACTTCATGAGAATTTTTTTGAAGTTGATGATCAATAATGATTGCAATGGGTTGAATTGCAAACTCTTCTGCCTCGAGAATTAACCCTTGCGCGAGCGCTAATGAATCTGCACCACCAGAAACGCCAACCAGGACACGATCACCAGGAGCAGAAAATTCCAGCGCGCTACGAATTGAACTTCGAATTTGATATGAAGCGCTTGTCTCTCCCACAGGAGAAGATTAGACCCGGCCTCCGTATGGCATTAACCCATTAATGCTGTAAATGCTTGAGTAGAGCAAGCCTTTGCCCTTTGAATTTGCTTCCCACATCATTCCGTTTCCAGCATAAATAGTGATGTGATGAATTGTGTTCACGGTTCCTTTATAGGAGTAGAACAGTAAATCGCCAGGTTCTATCGCATTGAGCGGAATATGTTTTGTCGTGCTGAAATAGAGCGACGAGTTAAGGCGATCCCATTGTGGCCAGCCAAGTCCTGCGTTCCTGTATGCAGCAAAAACCAAACCAGAACAATCAAATGAGTTTGGCCCTTCCGTTCCCCAGATATAAGGCTTACGTGCCAGAACTTGTTTCTTGGCGTACTCAACTGCTCGAAGTCGTTGTGATTCCGTTGATCGAATAATGGCCTTCGAAGGGAAACCAATATCTGGCCAAATCTTCGCTTGATTTTTCGTCTGCCCTGCTTGATCAGCGTTTGCTTCTTCAAGAAGTGCCAATTGTCGTTGTTGCTCTAATGTCAGTCGAACTTTACGCGCTGATTCAAGATCTTTGAGAAGTTGATCTTGAATCTTTTGCAGACGATTTACTTCTTTCTGTTGAGTTGCTCTCGCATCATCCGCAACCTTCTTTGCTGCTGCAACTTTCTCAGTTGCTCTTTGTTGTGCTTCTTTCGCGGAATCTGCTTCTTTCTTTGCAGCAATCGCTACCTCTTCAGCAGCTTTAAATCTTTTGAGTGCAGTCGAATTAGTTGCACCAAGTCGATCTAGCGTGTTGAGTCGATCAATGAGATCTTGTGGTCCATCTGAATTCAATAACGAATTAAGGTCAGTAAATCCAGAACCCATGATGTACGCATTGGTTGCGAGTTTTCCAATTTCTCGATGTGTCGCGTTTACCGCTTCCGAAGCCAATTGAGCATGGACTGCAGCAGCGTGAGCAACTTTTGTGGCTTGCGCTAATTCTTTAAGAGCCGCTTGATATTTAGCTTCAGCCGAGCGAGCAATCGCCGTGAGTTGTCGCAATGTTTTATTTGCTTGGTCTAGCGCAGCTTTCTGTTTATCTGCTGCGGCTTTTTTCGCAGCTTCCGCTTTCTTTGCAGCATCAATTTCTGCCTGCGTTGGTTTTGGAACCGCATATGCAATGGCCGAGGATGAGAGTGAAATAGTGAGCGCGATTGCTACCGCTCGAAACGAACTATTACGTATCACTTATACCCCTCGGGGAATTTAGGGAACTGGAAAAGAATAAAGCCTGAAAGGAGATTCGCTTGGGAAATCTGGCTTGTGTCTAGTTAGAGACGTCTCGCTTCTTAAAAAGTGATGCTGCCGCGATACTTATTATTACGAGGTACACGGTGGTTGCAGCCACGGAATATGAGTAAGAAATCTCAGCCGATCCGCCTTGAGCAACGTTGCTAAATTGTGAACCAGGTAGCCACTTATTTGCAGTCGACCAGACAGTGCCAAGAATTCCTTCAACAATTAAGAGCCAGAGAACTCCGATTGATATTGAACTGATGGGAGATCTCAACAAAAGCCCCAATGCCATACCAAAAAGCCCATATGCAATCGCTGAGATAAAGACATTTATTGTTGTATGAAGAACTGAAGTTATGGCGGCACTTGAGCTCCATAAGTCAGTAGAAACTTTTGCATGCGGGGCAAGCGCAAATGAGACCGCGATACTTACCGCTCCTGAAACTAAAACAATTGCCAATTGGAAAATACTCATAGAGAGTAACTTTCCAATGAGAATTTTCATTCGCGAAGGCTGACGCACGAGAAGATTCCGCAAGGTGCCATAGGTGTACTCCTGCGCTGTCTGAGCGGCAAAGACACATAACGCAACAATTCCAAGTAATCCCGCTGATGCAGAAAATCCGATTGTTAAACCGTTGGCAGCGCTAAGAATTTCGCGCGAGATAAATGTGCCACGCTCAGCATTGCCACCTGGTCGATCAATAAGTAAATAAAGAAGTGAAGTCACAAGAACTGTAACCCAACAACGGAGCCGAGAGTTCCTAGAAATAACGTTGGTCTACGCAACTTACGCAATTCAGCGTTTATAACTCGAATCACTGCTGACCTCCGCTCTGATTAGAAGTCATCTCAAAGAATGTCTCTTCGAGAGTAGGTAGTACTACAGCAATGCTCGATAGTGTGATGCCAGATTCAAATGCCGCTCTATTGAATGGAGCAGACCAATTACCTTCAGCGTCGATATGAAGTTGGCCGTTGCTGACCGTAGCTCGATGACCTAACTTTTCTGACAGTTGCCGCAAACGTTCTAGATCATCTTCCTTCTCCGGCTTTACAACAAGCGTTGGTCGCTGTCGCTCCAATAGATCAGTGGTTTTGCCGAAGAAAATAACCTTTCCGTCTCGGAGCATCACGAGATACTCACTAATCATTTCTATCTCACTTAATAAGTGCGATGAGACAAATACAGTGATGCCATCTTGAGCCAATGAACGAAGCAATTCTCGAATTTCATGAATCCCTGCAGGATCTAAACCATTAGTCGGCTCATCCAAAATCAATAATTGTGGATTCGGAAGCAATGCTGCTGCGATTCCCAACCTTTGCTTCATGCCTAATGAATACGTTTTATATTTTGAATCGCCACGATCTCCAAGCCCAACTTTGTGAAGCAATTGATCTACTCGATCTAATGGGTAACCACCTAAAGTTGCCAGCACATTGAGATTCTCTTTTCCGGTTAGCGCTGGATAGAACGCTGGTCCTTCAATCATTGCACCGACTCGTGGGAGATATTTTTCTGGATGCGCGATTGATTCACCCAAGATTTTCGCCGTTCCACCGCTTGAGCTAATTAAACCCAGCAACATACGAATTGTTGTGGTTTTGCCAGAACCATTTGGTCCAACAAAGCCACAAATAGTTCCGAGAGGAACGTGGAAAGTTGCATGAGAAAGCGCTACCTGATCACCATATTTTTTCGATAGGTCATCAACTGCTATCGCTAACGAACGTTCATTAGACATAAAACGCCCCAAGAATCAGCATCAATGAATAAAGCGTGAGATACGTGATTGAACCGTGGAAAATTTTTATCGCAGCTCGTTCAATCTGAATTTTTTCCCCACGCATCTTGCTCATAAGCCAGATAAAAAATAGGTTGAGAAGAGCATTGGCAAGATAAAAAACTTTAGGGAAATCTGCGCTCTGTAACACAATGAATGAAGTGACCGTCATTGCTAGCGTGTGAAACCACATTTGGGTTGAAACATTTTTCTGAGTTGCTACTACCGGCAACATCGGGATTCCAGCAGCTTCATAGTCATCTTTGTATTTGATGGCTAACGCCCAAAAATGAGGAGGTGTCCAGAAGAAAATAAGGAGAAAGAACCAGAGAGCTGGTGAAGCTAACGAACCAGTTACTGCAGACCAGCCGATGACTACTGGGAAACAACCGGCGATACCGCCCCAAACGATGTTCTGTGATGTCCGACGTTTCAACGCAATCGTGTAGATAAAAACGTAATAGGTAATCGCTGAAATCGTTAGCCCGGTTGCTAAGAGGTTGGTGAAAGCAAACATTATTGCCAAAGCAATAAGTGAGATTGAAAATGCAAAAGCAAGTGCGCGACCTTCCGAAATATCTTTATTTGCAATCGGTCGATGCGCAGTTCTACCCATTAGTCGATCACTGTCACTCTCAATCACCATGTTGAATGCATTGGCCGCTCCGGCTGCCAGAGTGCCCCCGATAAGCGTCGCTATCGAAACGCCAAGAGGAGGAAGACCTCGCGAGGCGAGAAAGAGCGCTGGAAGTGTGGTTACGAGCAACAACTCGACAACTCGTAACTTCATCAGAGCGATATATGGTGCTGCGACCTTCACCTGCCCACCCTACAACCCAGCCAATCCCATCGTGGTTCGCAGTTTTCTCTCAGGAAATTTCTTTACTCTTCTGGCATGGAACAACAACCCAATTCACCACATTCAGAGAACCAACCTGAATGGTTTGCAAAAGTTAATGATGATTCACACTCGCAAGAAAATTCTCCTCTAGAAAGTTCAACAAAGAGTTCTTTCAAGAGAAATCGAGTTGTCCCAATCGTTGCAGCGCTAGCTATTGTTGGCGCGGCAGCTGCCTATGGCATCAATCAAAAATCAGATGGCTCGTCTGCGATTGATGACACTTTAGTTAGCCAACAGAGCGATCCAAATCAAAATAGCAATCTCCCCGCTCCTACTATTACGGGCGGACCACAAGGTGGACCTGGTCAAGGTGTTGATCCTGATGGTGATAATTGGACCGGTGCCAATCGACATCGAGATGGGAAGTTTGATCCAAACCATCCACGCCCTCCTCATGGTGACGGTGATGGGTTTGGTCATGATGATGGTCCCAACGGAGACGATTAAAAAAATTCATTAAGTTAGAGTGGCGCAGTGAAAAAGCTGCGCCACTTTTTATTTCTTTTGAGTATTGTTTTAACAGCATCTTTTCATACAGCTTCAGCTGAAACACTTTCGCAGGATTCAAAGATGGTGCTGATTAAAACCATCACCGGCGAAATACGACCAAAATCAGTTGCATCATCAAATGGATTAATTAGCGCACATAACATGATGTATCGACATTCAGTAACTTTGTACAACGCAGAAACTATGGAACTTCTCGCTACTATCCCTGATCGAGTTGATCTCACCAAGCTTGGATTTACCGGGTACTCGGGAACACATCAAGGTGCACCAGTTGAAGGTGCATTCTCGCCCGACAATAAATATCTCTACGTCACTAACTACGCCATGTATGGCAAAGGTTTTACAAAAGAAGGCCATGATGTCTGCTCGCCCACTTCTGGATACGATCGCAGTTTTCTCTACCGAATCAACCTCAGTACTTACTCAATAGATGCCGCTTATAAAGTGGGAACAGTTCCAAAAGTAGTGAAAGTAACTCCTGATAATAAATATGTTTTAGTAAGTAACTGGTGTTCTTACGATCTCTATGTACTAGACGTTGCAACTCAGAAGATCATTAAAATAATCAAAATTGGCCCTTATCCCCGAGGAATAGTCGTATCAAAAGACTCTCGATACGCATTCGTAGCCCAGATGGGTGGCTCAGTTATCCATCAAATTGATTTGCAAAAATTTACAGTTAAGAAACTTACTATTGGTGTCAATCCGCGTGCGCTCGTTTTGTCACCGGATCAAAACACGATCTATGCAACTCTTAATAAAAGCGGTCAAGTTGTTGCCTACGATAGGACACAAAATAAAGTTGTTAATTCTGTGAAAACTGGCGCGGCAACACGAAGTCTAGATATCTCTTCTGATGGGACGGCTCTCTTTGTTGTGAACTTTAATAGTGGAACAGTCTCGAAAATAAGAACTAGCGATTTCGCCATCTTACAAACAATTAAAGTGTGCGAACAGCCAATTGGCGTTACTTTTGAATCAATACATCAGCGAACGTGGGTTGCTTGCTATTTGGGTGCAATAAAGGTCTTCGACAACATTTAATTTTGACCTTATTTAATTAGGTGGAGCTGCAATAGTTCCCAATAAGGAATAGATAGTCTCTCTTGCGCGGTTTCGATACTTGAATCCGGGAGTGATGTGATCAGCGATAATTGCAAATACATATTCGTTCTTACCTACTGTCACGTAACCCGCAAGACTAACAACACTGTTTAGCCAACCGGTTTTTGCTCTTACTAGTCCAACAGCGTTAGTACCAGTTGTCAGAAATCTATTCTTTAACGTGCCAGTCTGACCAGATACTGGAAGACCTTCATAAATTGCCTGAAAATTCGGATTATTTCTCATCGTCATTAACACTTGGATGATGGTTCGTGGCGTAACCATATTTTCTTTAGCCAAACCAGCGCCATCAACAATAAAAAGTTTTTCGGTTGAGATTCCATAAGCGCGCAATGAGGTTTCAACAACTTTCTGTAGCCCCGGTTGATCCGTCGGCAAGTTCTCATGGCGTGCCGCTTCGCGGACAAGTCGATCCGCTAATTGATTATCACTCCATAAAATTGCGAATTTCACCATATCAAAAATCGGAAGCGATTCTGCACTAGAAATTAACTCAGTTGAATCCGCTTGGCTGTCTCTGATGTAACGCTCTTTAAAGTAACTTTAATATGGCGCTTACTAAAATATGATTTGAGATCTTTAATATCGTTGGCAAATAAACCAGAATATTCAATCGTAAATGGTGAAGATTTTGATGTAGCGGTATTCATCACATCAGATTTTGCGATGAGACCCGGTAAATAAACCTGGCCATTCTTCTTTGAAAGATCGAAGGTCGAAGTTAGCCACGGATCTCGAGATCCTTGAACAACAATCGTTCTGTTTTTCTCTGTTGCAAATACCGCCGTCGCAAACTTTCGTTCTGCTGTTAATACATTAAGGGCAGTAAATGTCGATACAAGTTTGAAAACTGATGCTGGTATATGCCCTTGGTCTCCACTCACGTTGTATAGATCAGTTTTACTATTTGGATCTACGATCAGCATTCCTGGGTTTGCCAACTTAGTCGACGAGGCATATGCAAAGAATTTTTGTGGAAGTTGTTGCGTGGCGACGAGTTGATCATCTGCTTGAACAGGATTCATTACTGCAATCGTCCACAACAGATAAATGAACGCGATGCGCGCGGTTTTTCGCATGTCCATAGCCTAAGCCTTTACAAAGAATCGACTAAAGCGCCCTTGCGACGTCGCAGCGCCAAATAAAACAATTAAGCCACCGACTGGTTCATACCATTTTAAATTTTCACTAAGAAAAAGTATTCCCACTACGACCGCTACTACTGGTGTCACGTATGTAACCGTGCTTGCAATAGCGCTCCCCGCACGTTCAATAATTTGGAAATTCCATATATACGCAAATCCACTTCCAAATATTCCCATGGCTAACATGGCCATGACTGATTCAGTTCGAAATTCGAAGTTTGCTAAACCGTTGAAAATGAAAAATGGTAGAAGAGTTGTTGTTGCAACAATTAATTGAGTTGCTGCTGCAACTTCAGGTTGTAATTTAAGTGGAATGATAAATTTTCTGGAATATGGAAAGGAAATTCCATAACAGAGAGTTGCGGCAAGTAGCACTCCGACAGCCCAAATAGGATTATTGCCAATACCTTCCCAGACCCCAAGTACGACAAGTACTCCAACCGCTCCAAGTAATAACCCAATAATTTGATGGCGTTGCGGTTTTTCTTCACGGAAAGCAAGAAAGATTACTGAGATTGTCATGAGCGGAGTTGTTGCATTAAGTATCCCCGCAAGAATAGAAGTTACTTCTGTTTCAGCGAGTGCAAAAAGTACACCAGGTATGGAATTGAGCAAAAGCGAGATTATCCATAGATGTAACCAAATTCTGATATCTCGTGGAAATGTGAAACGACGACCTATCACAATAATTATCAACGTAATTGCGCCAAGTGCGCACCGAACAAAAGCCACACCGAATGGTGTTAAGAATTCCAATCCCAATTTGATAAAAATGAATGAACATCCCCAAACCACGCCCAGCGCCAAATAAAGTGGTATCCACGAGGTCGAAGATGATCGTTTCACCTCTGTAAAGTACTCAACTATGAGTAATCCGCCGGTAATTGGACCAGGTGAATTCTTTCCTGTTGTTGGAGTTGGTCCTCATGACAAGCCATGGCCAACAGGAGATCACTACGATCCTGAATTACTTGAAAATGGCGATCGACGAAATGTTCTTGATAAATATCGTTATTGGAAAGTAGAAGCAATTGTCGCCGATCTCGATACAAAACGTCATTTACTTAGTATTGCAATTGAAAATTGGCAACATGATCTCAACATCGGTTCGGTCGTTCGCACCGCAAATGCTTTTAATGTTTCAAGTGTTCATATTGTTGGAAAACGAGACTGGAATCGTCGTGGCGCGATGGTGACTGATAAATATCTACATGTCATTCACCACGCAACAGTTAGTGAATTCCAAGAGTGGAGCAAGGAAAATTCCTGTCCCATCATTGGAATAGATAATGTTCCCGGCTCACTTCCATTAGAGAAAGCTGAACTTCCACTTCGGTGTGTACTTTTCTTTGGGCAAGAAGGCGCAGGCATGTCAGATGAAGCAATCGCTGCATGCGAGAAGATTTATGAAATATCTCAATTTGGTTCGACACGTTCTATGAATGCCTCAGCTGCTGCTGCTATTGCGATGTATGCATGGGGTATGCAACACCTACATAAGTAGAATTTACTCAGTTAAATTTCTTATTAACCCGTCAATCGCATTTTCTAACATTTCACGGACATGCTCGAATGCATCATCAGGAAGTGAGTAAGGATCAGGCACTTCTGACCCTTCTTCTGCTCCCATTTCAAAATCCCGCATTAAGAATATTTTTCGTGAATCATCTTGGTCGCTTGATAAGGACATGATGTTCCGGAAATTTTCCTGATCCATTGCAAGAACAAGATCTGCTTGCTTTAATCGTTCCTGAGTAAATTGGCTCGCAACATGGTTGTAGCGATAGCCCTGCGCTTCCCACGCTTTTTTCGATTGCGGGTTTGGTCCTTGTCCTACGTGCCATGATGAAGTACCGGCGCTTTCAATCAGAATTTTGGGTTGAGTAATCGACGCGATCTTTCCACTCATAATTGCCGCCGCCATCGGAGAGCGGCAGATATTGCCGAGACAGACGAAAACGATTCTTATCTCGCGTTTTGTACGCAAATTCTCAATGTATTTATTTCCAGTAAATGGCATATCCCCAAATTCTAGTGACAAGATGGCGCAATGCGCAGATCTTGGATGACAAGAAACCTCATCGTTTTAACTCTTGTCTCACTCACTCAAGATGCTGCAAGTGAATTGCTCTACCCATTAATTCCATTACTCATTACGGTCGTTCTCGGCGCTCCGCCAGTTGTACTTGGTCTTATCGAAGGCGCAGCTGAAGCAGCGGCAGGCTTTACCAAACTTCTGAGTGGAAAACTCAGTGATCGATATGGTCGAAAACCGTTTGTATCTAGCGGATATTGGCTCGCAGCTGTTGGTAAAACTTTTGTTGTTACCGCAACATCGTGGAATGTAGTACTTCTCGGAAGAGTTACAGATCGGATTGGTAAGGGACTTAGGTCTTCGCCACGTGACGCACTCATTAGCGATGGAATTGAAAAGCACGATCTTGGAAAAGCTTTTGGATTTCATCGTGCGGGCGACAATCTTGGCGCTGTTATTGGCCCAATTTTCGCCCTCTTAGGGCTCATGATTTTCGATAATGACGTGAAGAAAGTTGCACTCTTTGCGATTATTCCTGCGTTGCTCTCTGGTTCTCTAACTTTTTTTGTACGAGAAAGCAAAGTTGTCGTAACTGAAAAAGTAAAACATGAGAAAGTTCCTCTCAGTAATTCACTAAAGAGAACCATTGGAATTCTGACATTAATCCAATTATTAAATATTCCAGATGTACTAATTCTTCTGAGGTTAAGCAATATTGGTTTTTCGGCTCAACATGTCGTTGCTCTTTACATTCTCTACTATCTCGTCGCAACGCTCGCCGCACTTCCCGCAGGCGCGCTCGCCGATCGAATGCCTCCTGCGTTTGCTTATGCTGTTGGACTTTCAGCTTTTGCTATTTCCTATATCGCTTTGGGACTTTCTCAGAGCCACACACTCGCAATTATTGTTATCGCACTTTACGGACTTTTCCCTGCTTTTACAGATGGCGTTGGTAAATCCTGGATCGCAAAACTCTCAACACAGAGTGAGCGCGGATACGCACAAGGAGTTTTTCAATCTGCGATGAATTTTGCAGTGTTAGGCGCAGGAATCTGGGGCGGAGCGATGTGGCAGAAAAGCGCGATTGAGATTCCACTTGTTATTGCAGGATGTGGTGCGATTGCTGGAATAGCGTTGCTACTCGTCAATCACTTCCGAAATAGATTCTAAACGTCGATCAATTTCATCTGCTTCGGCATCTCGACCAATTCGACGAAGCACTGAAGCGATTTCCTTCTCAATTTCCATAATAAATTCGAAGTCTTTTGGCTCAGATTCAGCCACAATATCAAGAACTTTCTCCATTTCTTGAAGTCCATCATCAAGCTGATCATTGAGAACATGTGCTTTTGCTAATTCAAAGAGCGCGAAATTCTCTCGACGATGATCGTGTGCTGTTTCAAAAACATCTAGCGCTTTCTGTGCCGCTCGCAGCGCACCTTCGGCATCACCTTTCTCAGTAAGGCAGTGCGCGATATTTTGATCACAACGTGCAACGTGAATTACTTCCTTTAAACCTTTGAAGAGTGCGCGCGCTTCTTGGAATGCCTCTAGCGCTTGATCGTACTTTTTCAATTCACGATAACTACATCCAATAAGATGGAAGTCGTTTGCTGCACCTATTTCATTTCCATCGACTAAATGTTCTTGTACGCACTCTTCCATGCATTCAATTGCTTTTTCATATTCTTTAGATGCGTACCACCACTCACCGAGTGTGCATGCCAGTTCGAGTGCAACTGCAGACTTGCTTTCTCGTAGTAGCTCCACTGCTTTACTCATTGCGCCTGCAGCTTCATTAATTCGCTTGAGTTGATTGAGGTTGTAACCAATTGCTGAATAAGCTTGAGCTAATCCTTCTTTAGGAACATTTGCACCAAGTTCAGAGTAGATATCGCGAGCAGATTCGGCGAGCGCTAACGCTTCGTCATATTGTCCGCGTGCATAAATTCGCGCACTTAATTCGTAATAAGTATTTGCGCGCTCTTCGCCTTCAGTTTCAGGAATTCTTTCCCACAACATTTCTTCAGTGATGATGTCGTCATTCTCGTCATCATTACTCAAAGGCGCTCTCCTCGCTTAACGGTGGGAAGTCTCTATAACTGGGAAGTGTCGATAACTTAGTACGAAGAGGTCGCATCCGGCTCAGAATTTCCGAGCAATTTACTGAGAGTCGATCAGATTGTTTGTGCGTACGGAGGGACTCGAACCCCCAACCGTCGGTTCCGAAGACCGATGCTCTATCCGTTGAGCTACGTACGCGGATGATCTACCAGGAAGAGTGCAGTGGTCTGCCCTCTGCATAACCGGCAGCCGATTGAATACCAACTACTGCTTTCTCTGCAAACTCGGCGATTGAAGCCGCGCCAGCGTAGGTACAACTAGAACGCAATCCAGAAATTATTCCGTCGAGAAGATCTTCCACGCCTGGTCGTTGTGGATCGAGATACATCCGCGATGTTGAAATTCCTTCTTCAAAAATTGATTTGCGTGCGCGTTCAAATGCATCTTCTCCTGCAGTGCGCGCAGCAACTGCACGAGCGGACGCCATTCCAAAAGATTCTTTATACAACTTGCCGTGTGAATCTGTTCGCAGATCGCTTGGTGATTCAAACGTTCCTGCAAACCAGGATCCAATCATTACTTGTGAAGCACCTGCAGCCAGCGCAAGCGCAACATCGCGTGGATGGCGAACTCCGCCATCTGCCCACACATGTTTGCCGTGTTTCTTTGCTTCGGCTGAACATTCCAAGACTGCTGAGAATTGTGGTCTGCCAACACCAGTTTGCATTCGAGTCGTGCACATCGCGCCGGGGCCAACACCAACTTTAATAATGTCTGCACCAGCTTCGATTAATTCACGAACTCCTTCAGCAGTTACAACATTTCCTGCTACAACTGGAATCTTTGGTGAGATGGAGCGAATCGCTTTGATTGCTTCAACCATTTTTGCTTGATGGCCATGTGCGGTATCAACGACGAGAACATCTGCGCCAAATTCCACTAACTGCTTTGCTTTAGCAGCAACATCGCCATTAATTCCGATCGCTGCAGCAATTCGGAGCGAGCCATTCTTATCAACCGCTGGACTATATAGCGTGGCTCGGAGCGCACCCACTCGAGTCAAAATTCCCACCAAGAGGCCATTTTTCGCCACTACTGGCGCAAGTTTGCGACGATTATTATGCAGAAAATCAAATGCCTCTCGCGGGTTACATGTATCCGGCAGCGTCATCAAATCTTTACTCATGATTTGCTGAAGTTGAGTAAAGCGATCTACGCCTTCGCAATCTTCTTCAGTAATGATTCCAACCGGCTTATCATTTTCAACAACAACTATTGCGCCATGAGCTCGCTTATGTATCAAGCTCACTGCATCTGCGACAGTTGATGTTGGTGAGAGCGTGATTGGTGTATCAAAAAATGTATGTCGTGATTTCACCCAAGAAATAACATCGCGGACGATTGAGAGTGGAATATCTTGTGGAATGACGGCAATTCCACCGCGACGAGCAATTGTTTCTGCCATACGTCGACCAGATATTGCAGTCATGTTTGCTACGACTATCGGAATTGTTGTTCCGGTGTTGTCCGTTGATCGAAGGTCAACTTCCATTCGACTCGAAATTGTTGAGCGACTAGGGACCATGAAAACATCGTCATATGTCAGGTCATACGTGGGTGAATTTAAGAAGCGCACGTGGCACAACTATACACCGCAGAATTAGCTCTCTTCTTCGAGATCTTCCGCTTGATCCTCAGATTGATTACGCCTCAATCGACGTCGTAGACGCCAACCAATAAAGAGGAGTATCGCAATTCCTACCCACTGCCAAAAGGAAATGGGAAATGGTTTGTGGCTGGTGGCGCGATATCTCCAGCAGAATCAGCGACATCACTAACTCCCATTGTCGCAAATACACCAGCGTGATCTGTCGCAAAACAAAATCCCACATTAGGAATATCAATCTTTTCCAATGAGGCAATTAACTTTGTATTTGCAACTTGTTCTGGCGTATTGCATTGCCACGTACTTAATCCAACTGGCCATTGATTTCCGATAATCTGCGCCGAAATTGAAGTTACGCCATTCTTAATAAAGACATAATCAAGTCGGTCAGTAAATCCATTTGTATTACCCATAGCTACTGCCGATTGATAACGATTTTTATCTGGACCCGCTAATAAAGCGTTAGCGCCCCATGTGAAGTTCGATGGATTCTGTGGATCGGGGCTCGCATCAAAAAATCCCGATCTCTTCATGATCCAATACGCATTACATGGTGACTCAGCATTTTCGATAACTGGTCGATCAACTTGCGCAGGACACTTTTCACTTGCGACTGGTTGCTCGCCCGGATTTGACGCAGTCGCCGGTCGAGGATCTCGTGGATCTGAATTGAAATCTCCAATAACAACAAGTGGAAGTTTTGTTGAGCTCAAATCCTGAACGAGTTGTTCCGCTTGAATCGCTGAATTGGGAACTTTGTTCTTATCCCAAATCGATTCAAGATGTGTTGTAACAAATCGTGTTCGTACACCATTGAAGTCAATATCAGCCCACGTATAACCACGATAAATTGTCATCAGTGTTGGAATAATCGTGTAGGTCTGTTCGTACTCTGTATTTCCAACTTGTTGAATATTCTCAGCTAGAGATTTCCGCACTGCAAGTGCATCCCCGATTTCAAAACCACACGCTGCTTTGTCTTCTCCGAATAGTGGTTGAAATGTCGCGGGATCATTCACCATAGTTAAATAGGGAACCGGCGCGATTGAATACCCTGGATTACGGGCAATAACCCCGTTTTTCTCAGCTAAAACATATTCTTCACCGAGATCCTTAGTAGCTGCCAAGAATTGCTTTGTAAAATTAAGTACTTCTACTTTCTTGCTCCAGGCATTCTTTTTGCAATACCAAATTGTCGCTTCCTGCAATCCAATGACATCTGGTTTATATGTCGCTACCTCTTGTGCCAATTTTGGTGCTCGCTTGGAGAAATCATTTGCTTTCATCTGATCCCACATAAATTGCGCTGCGTCCGAGAATTTCGGAAGTAACTTCATCGCTACTCCGACATCAGCGCCTAAATACAAATTGCGAGACATTACTTTGATTTGGGTTTCCGTAGCGTGTGCAGGAATTATCGGAATAAACGTCAGGAGCGACATCGTGATAAGTAATCGACGAATCATTTACTTATGGTAAAGGGCTAGCACTCAAAGTGCCACAACATCTTCACATTCTTCGCACAATTTCATCAGCGTGAGCGGTCGCACAAGATATTCCGTTATCGCTGATTTATTTAGCGAGCAGAATGTGAACTGCGGGAAGCAAAGGAGAGAATATGAATTCGCTTGATCTTGCCCGATGGCAATTTGCCATTACAACTGTTTATCACTTTATTTTTGTACCAATTACTATCGGTACCGGTTTTCTTGTCGCTGGCTTACAAACCGCTTGGTATCGAACGTCAAAGCCACATTACCTTCGAGCGACGAAATTCTTTGGAAAGTTATTCCTTATTAACTTTGCAATGGGTGTCGTGACGGGAATCGTTCAAGAATTCCAATTTGGAATGAATTGGTCTTCATACAGTCGTTTTGTTGGAGATATTTTCGGAGCGCCTCTTGCGATGGAAGGATTACTGGCTTTCTTCTTGGAGAGCACATTCTTGGGAATATGGATCTTCGGCTGGGATCGACTGCCAAAGAAACTTCATCTAGCAAGTATCTGGGCGGCATCATTCGGTACCCTCTTTTCGGCTTATTTCATTCTCGCTGCAAATGCTTGGATGCAGCATCCGGTTGGATACACAATGAATACTGCTCGTGGTCGAGCTGAACTAACAGATATATTCAAAGTATTAACGCAAAACACCGCTCTTGCATCGTTCGGACATACGATTCCCGCCGCCTTCTTTACTGCTGGCGCGTTTGTCGCTGGCGTTTCCGCATACTTATTAATTAAGAATCGCGATGTCACAATGGCACGAAGCACTGCGCGTCTGGGATTTATCACGGTTATTGTCGCCTTCATTCTTGTGGCGGTAACTGGTGATTTGACCGCACGAATTATGACTACCCAACAGCCGATGAAGATGGCAGCGGCAGAAGCGCTTTATTCATCGGAAGCAAATGCTCCATTCTCTCTCTTCACTATTGGAACACTTGATGGTTCACGATCGGTATTTCAAATTGATCTACCAGGAGTTCTTTCATTTATGTCCACTGGCAGCACAAACGGTGTAGTGGAAGGCATCAATGATCTACAGAACAAATACGCACAACAATTCGGCGCTGGCGATTACACGCCAAATATTCCGATTGCGTATTGGGGATTTCGCTTCATGATCGGATTTGGTTTCCTTGCTCTGTTGTTCTCGCTCATCGCTCTCTACCGAATCAATCGCAACGAATTGCCAAAAGGTAAATGGTTCTTGCCAGCAATGATTTCAATGCCGTTCTTACCATTACTCGCAAATTCGTTTGGTTGGATATTCACCGAAAATGCTCGCCAACCATGGGCTGTTTTTGGACTTATAAAAACCGCAGATGGTGTCAGCCCTGCCGTCGGTGCAGGTTCGGTCGCATTTACACTTGTTGTTTTCACTCTTCTCTATGGAGTGCTCGCCATAATCGAATTCGGTCTCATGTTAAGAGCAATCAAAGTTGGACCTGAAACATTTGATCGACCAATTGAAGATGTCGCAGTCGGCGGAGATTCAGACCGCACACTGACGATGGCTTACTAGGAGGATGTCATGACATTCAATACGTTCTGGTTCATCGTTATCGCAGTCTTGTGGATTGGATACTTCATTCTTGAAGGGTTTGATTTCGGCGTTGGTATGTTGCTGAAAGCAGTAGCCAAGGATCAAGCTGAGCGACGAGCAGTACTTACAACGCTAGGCCCTGTGTGGGATGGCAATGAAGTTTGGCTACTCGTTGCTGGTGGCGCAACATTCGCTGCTTTCCCAGAGTGGTATGCCACTTTGTTCAGTGGCTTCTATCTCCCACTCTTTCTCATTCTCCTTGCACTAATAGTTCGTGGCGTTGCTTTTGAATACCGTAGTAAGTATGGCGATAAACAGTGGCGTGCTCGATGGGATAACGCAATTGTTGTTGCAAGCTTTCTACCAGCACTCCTTTGGGGTGTTGCATTTGCAAACATTGTTCGTGGTGTACCCCTTGAGAAGAAGAATGGTGTTATCGAGTATGCAGGTGGATTCTTCAACCTCCTCAACCCATATGCACTACTTGGTGGCGTTGTAACGCTTACCGTCTTCCTTACACATGGCGCTATTTTCTTATCCCTCAAGACTGATGGTGCCATTCGAGAACGAGCACGCGCGCTTGTGACAAAGATTGGTTTAGTAGCAGCTGTCGCAACTGTCGCGTTCTTAGGCATTACTACAGTGGCATTCAATGATAAGCATGAGGTGTATGCGCTTGCCTTTATCGTTGCACTCTCGTGGTTAGCTGCTTTGCAATTCAATTTAAAGGGCAGGGAAGGTTACTCCTTCTTATTCTCTTCAATTGCGCTTGCATTCGCAGTAATCACACTTTTTACTGCGCTGTATCCAAATGTCATGCCAAGTTCACTACTTGAAAGTGCGTCATTAAATATCACTAATGCGTCAAGCACGGATTACACTCTCAAAGTGATGACGATCGTTGCACTAATTCTGACTCCTATTGTCTTGATCTATCAAGGTTGGACTTATTGGGTGTTCAGAAAACGTGTCAGTGCAAAACAGATTTCGACGCCTGAAGTCGGAGTTCTTGATCGCATTAATCCGTGAAGTTCTTTGACCCGCGGCTGTTTCGATTCTCTCGAAGCAGCCGCGGATTCATTTCACTTTCGATTCTGGCCGCATTAACTCTTACCTTCTTAACAATTCTTCAGGCGATGACAATTGCCGACTTGGTAGTAAGAGCTTTTCAGAAACGCGAAGCTGTTGAAACACTAAAAACTTCAATTCTTTTGCTTATTTTTATCTTTACGGCAAGAGCATTACTCGCAATAGCCAGCGATCTTATTAATCGGAGAATTAGTGCGCGCATTCGCGCTGAGTTGCGATCGTTATTATTCACTCAAAGCATTAACAAAGGTGCAGAGATCAATGCACAATTCGGTGCGGGAAAACTCTCGCTCGTAGCTACACGTGGTATCACACAATTAGAACCATATTTCAATAGATTTATCCCTCAACTCTTCATCGCTCTCTTTGTTCCATTATTTGTCGGTATAACAATTGTTCTGCATGACTTCTTATCCGGAGTAATAATTTTGTTCACGATTCCATTGATCCCACTCTTTGGCATATTGATTGGCAAATACACTGAATCAGCCATGATGAAGAAGTGGCGAACAATGGGCCTTCTCTCGAATTTCATTGTCGATCTCTTTAATGGATTGCTCACTCTTAAAGTATTCAATCGATCACAAAAGCAGGAAGAGAAGATTCACATAGTTGGTGAACGTTACCGAGTCGAGACAATGAAAGTCCTTCGTATTTCATTTCTTTCATCGCTCGCTTTAGAATTGATTGCTACTTTATCGGTAGCGCTGTTGGCAGTTTCCATTGGATTGCGGCTAGTTAATGGGTCGATTTCTCTCAATGTTGGGTTAATTGTTTTATTGCTCGCTCCCGAGGTTTATTGGCCGATTCGTCAGGTATCAGCTCTATTTCATGCCTCTGCAGAAGGAGTAACAGCAGCAAGCGAAATTTTTGACATTCTCGATCTAAATGTAAATTTGCCTCAAGGTTCAATTACACCGCCGCCAAATATCAAAGCGCTAGCGTGGACAGACATTGAAATTGAATACCCTAACCGGATCACACAGCGAATTTCTGCACACGAGATTCGATCTGGGGAACTTACTGTTATAGCTGGTCCTTCAGGTTCTGGTAAGACAACGCTAATTAACACCTTACTTTCTCTCGTGACTCCATCGACTGGTGTTATCACTCTCCATCACGAAAATGGACATTTCAATCTGCAAGAAATTAATCGTGAGCAATGGCTCCGTTCCATTGCATGGGTCTCACAAGATCCACAATTTCCACCTGGGCTGATATCCCAATCATTACGCGAAATTGCCGGAGACAATAAGCAAGAAATAGTTGCCGAAGCACTTCGCATTACGGGCTTACATGATTCCATGCTTGAAAAATCACTTACAGATAACAACAACGGGATTTCACTGGGACAACTCAGGAGATTAGCAATTGTTCGCGCACTCATTTCGCAACGCTCCATCATTGTTATGGACGAACCCACTGCATCACTTGATCAAGAAAGCGAACTATCAATCGCGAAACATCTACAAGACTTTGCCCATAAAGGAAATATCGTTCTGGTGGTATCCCACTCACCGGAGTTGATCTCGCTAGCAGACCACGTCATTGATCTAAACAAAAACCTCAGAAACAATCCAAATAAAGTGGCTTCTCAATGAGTAAACGTCTGCTCTTAAGTTCTCTCCTCGGTGGTCTCTCTTTGACTATGGCTGTCGGATTGCTTGGAAGTAGCGCCTGGCTTATTGCTATGGCTTCAACCCAACCACCAATACTTGTTCTTGAAGTGGCAATCGTTTCAGTTCGTTTCTTTGGGCTTTCTCGAGGTGTATTCCGTTATGGCGAGCGCGTAATGAGCCATGATGCAATTCTTCGAAATCAAACTCAATTACAAACGCATCTCTATCGTGGTTTGGAGCGTGCAGTTCCTTTGAAGGAACGAACAGGGTCATCTTTTTTCGCAGGGATAATTCGTGATGTCGAAATCATTCAAGATCGCTGGTTACGAATCTATATTCCATGGATTTCTGCAGCTATTTCAGGATTAGCTGGCATATGTGCAATCTATTTTCTTTCGCCACGTGCTGGGACACTGATAGGTACATTGTTCATCGCTTCACTCATAGGAATCCCCATGTTAACTCGACGCCTATCGCTTCATGCATCAAATGTTTCTTATGTAGACGAAACCGAAATTGTCTCGCAAATATCGAATATTTCACGGGGATTTCTCGAGGCAAAAATTTATGGATATTCAGTTTCACTACAACAGAAACTACGTCAGACCGACATCGCGCTCGCACGTAAAGAGAGCATCCTGGATTTAGGAAGTGGCATTGGAGTAGCTCTCAATATTCTTGCAACGAGCGGTGCTGTAATTATTGGTCTTACTACAGCTATTCACAATGTATCTCAAGGCGAACTTGGTGCTGTAAATATTGCGACTCTAACTCTTCTGCCGTTAATGATTTTTGATGGCATTTCAACTCTTCCATCTGCATTTACTTTGATTGGAAGAATCGAGTCAGCTCAAAAAAATATTGAAGGTTTGGCACATCAGACACCGATCTCTCTCGGTACGAAGATTCCTGAAACGTTTGAGATATCTCTAAACAACGTAAGAGCTCAGTGGGGCGGCGAAAGCCTCAATCATCAGCCAATCACTGCCTTAATTGAGCCTGGCACGCCGCTCCTCATTTCAGGTGAGAGCGGTATCGGAAAGAGCAGTCTTGCACTAGCAATCATTGGACTCATTCCATATGAAGGAACAATTCTCATTGGTGGCGAGAGCAATTCTCACCTCGCCTGTTCTGAATTTGCCACACTTTCTCTTCAAAGTGATCATATTTTTAACTCGTCAATTAAAGAAAATATACGAATAGGTAATCCAAACATCACTGATCAAGAATTGGAGTCAATTCTCAAAATTGTTGAACTAGATCATGTGATTTCACATCTTCCGTCTGGTGTGGACTCGGTAATCGGAACTTATGGAACACAACTATCGGGAGGCGAAAAGCAACGAATTCGACTTGCTCGAGCTTTGGTCCGTAACACTCCCATTTATATTCTTGATGAACCATTTGAATTCTTAGAAATGGACCAAGCGCAAAGGATTTCCAAGAAAGTATTTGAGCGTTTAAGTAAAAATACCCTGATTGTTATTTCACACGATCAACTCACGATACCTAACGTATTACGCATAAATCTCAGGGGTTGAATTAATAATTTACGCTGGTAGACTCGCCCAGTAACACAAACCCGCTAGGAGCGTGCACCACAAACTTCGGTTCGAAACTAGAACCACCTTTGGCTGTACAACACATCAATGAAAACCCAAACGCATCATGCGCAAACTTTTCGCGCGACTTATGGACCAGGCAAACCGATTTCCCGCGCTGTAATTCAAAGCAAGTTACAAGAACAGTGGGAGTTATATAAAAAAGTAAACGCTAATTCTGGAAAAGAGAACCAGAAAGCGCTCGAATCAATACCGCTTGGAGTCCACTCCTCATTTCAATCATGGGAGCCATACCCAGTCTCTATCGCATCTGCTGAAGGCGCGTGGATGATCAATGTTGATGGCCGGAAAATGCTTGATTTATCTATGGGTTTTGGCGCAATGTTGGTTGGCCATCTCAATCCTGATGTTGTCGCCGAGCTAAAAGCTACTTTAGATATTGGAACTCTCTATACAAATCCTTCTCCAACTTCGCGCGACGCGGCAGAGCGAGTGTGTAAACGCTTTGGTATTGATCAGGTTCGATTTACAAACTCTGGAACTGAAGCGACGTTGTATGCAATTCGAACAGCTCGCGCAGCTTCAGGTAAAGATGGCATTGTAAAAATTGAAGGTGGCTACCATGGCAGTGGAGATTCGCTTATGGTCTCGACAAAACCACCACTAGATAAAATTGGTTCTGCGGACGATCCGATTCCATATGTTCCTGCCTCTGCGGTAGCAGGTGAAGTTCATGTTGTTCCTTATAACAACGCAGATGCTTTGGAAAGAGTTTTCAAAAAACATGCCAAGACCATCGCGTGCTTCATCCTTGAGCCTGTTCTAGAAAATATCGGAATTGTTGTTCCTGACGAAGGTTACTTAGAGCGAGTGCGTGAACTCTGTGACGAATACGGAATTATTTTAATTTTCGATGAGGTTAAGACCGGACTCACTGCTGGACCACAAGGCGCTGCACAACGTTTAGGTGTAAAACCAGATCTCATCTGTTTAGCAAAATCAATTGGTGGTGGAGTTCCACTCGCAGCATTCGGCGGTAAGAACCAATATATGAACGCAGTTTCTGATGGACGAATGGCACATCTTGGAACATTTAACGGAAATGCGTTAGCGATGGCTGCAGTTCGCGCCGTAGATCGGATCGCAACTCCCGAAAAACTCGCAGAATGCGAAGCTTTCAATCATCAGGCGCTGAACAGAATTGGCGAAATTATTGGCGAATTCGAGCTTCCTGCTCACTCTGTTGGTTTCGGTGTTAAAGGGTGCACAACTTGGTCGGCAGAACCAGTCCGAAATTACCGAGATTACAAAGCAACAGATTTTGACATCGCTGAACTTTCATTCCTCTGGTCAATCAACCACAACATTATGACTCCGCCTGGATTAGATGAACAGTGGCTTATTAGTTTTGCACATGGCCAAAAGGAAATAGATTTCCAGGTTGAAGATTTCCGAAACTTTGCTACGTACGTTCGTTCTTAAGAACGAATTTCTTATACGTTAGTTGGGAAACCTAAGTTAAGTCCACCATGGCTTGGATCTAACCAACGGCTTGTAACGACTTTTCCTCGAGTGAAGAAGTGAACACCTTCGGTTCCATGTGCATGCGTGTCACCAAAGAGTGATGCCTTCCATCCACCGAATGAGAAATATGCCATCGGTACTGGGATCGGAACGTTGACTCCAACCATTCCCACTTCAACTTCATTTTGATAGCGACGCGCTGCGCCACCATCATTGGTGAAAATTGCTGTGCCGTTTCCATATTTGTGATCATTCACTAACTTGAGTGCTTCGTCATAACTCTTTACGCGAATCACGCTTAGTACAGGTCCGAAAATTTCTTCGTTATAAATACTCATTTTTGTTGTGACATTGTCAAAGAGAGTTGGTCCAAGCCAGAATCCTTCGCCTCCTGGATTAACTTCTCGACCATCAACAACAAGAGTTGCACCTTCTTTTGCACCGGCATCAATATATGAAGCAACTTTGTCGCGATGTACTTTGGTAACAAGTGGACCCATATCGGCACCTTGCGTGCCATCGCCAGTCTTGATTTTTGCCATTCGTTCTTTGATCTTGGCAATTAATGGATCGGCTACAGGTTCGACAGCAACGAGCACTGAAATCGCCATGCAACGCTCTCCTGCGGAACCGAATCCTGCATTTACCGCTGAATCCGCTGCTAAATCTAGATCCGCATCCGGCAGAACCACCATGTGGTTCTTCGCGCCACCTAATGCTTGTACGCGCTTGCCAGCTTTTGTTCCAGTTTCATAAACATATTGAGCAATTGGAGTTGAACCTACGAATGAGACCGATTTAATTCCTGGATGTGTAAGTAGCGCATCAACTGCTTCTTTATCGCCATGAACAACATTGAAAACACCGTCTGGTAGCCCTGCTTCTTTTAATAGCTCCGCTACATACATGATCGCACTTGGATCTTTTTCTGACGGTTTTACAACGACTGTATTGCCGCATGCAATTGCTATTGGGAAGAACCACATTGGAACCATTGCTGGGAAATTAAATGGCGAAATAATTGCTACTGGTCCAAGCGGCTGACGAATGGAGTAGACATCAACATCTGTAGAAACTTCTTCGGAGTATCCGCCTTTAGAAGATGTGGGATACCGCAAGCAAATTCAACAACTTCTAAGCCACGTGTTACTTCACCAGCTGCATCGCTTAAAACTTTGCCATGCTCTTCAGTGATGAGCGCCGCAACTTTGGATTTGTTCGCATTGAGAAGTTCACGAAAAGCAAAAAGTACTTGGGTGCGCTTTGTGAGTGAGCTATATCGCCATTCTTGAAATGCTTTTGTTGCGACATCAACGACGGCTCCAACTTGTGCGGTCGATGCAAACTCAACTGTGCCAGAAACCTTTCCTGTCGCCGGATTGTAAATATCTCCGGTACGTCCTGATGTTTCTGTCGAAACTTTGCCATTAACCCAATGCGAAATTTTCTTCATGTACGGAGGTTACATCTATATATTCCAAGCGAAAAATGCTTAGATTAGGCATTCACGAAGGAGTCTAAGTTGAGTACGCCACATCCAAACCCCGAAGAGGGCAAGCAAGTTTTTGCAGACGATCGCAAGTACGTTTTCCATTCTTGGTCCGCACAGGCTCAAATTTCCCCAATGACAGTCGCTGGCGCAGCCGGCTCATACTTCTGGGACTACACCGGACACCAATATTTAGATTTCTCCTGCCAACTTGTCTTTACCAACATTGGCCATCAACATCCAAAAGTTCTTGAAGCAATCAAGAAGCAAACCGACATCCTGACAACGATCGCGCCACAGCATGCCAACGTTGCGAGAAACGGTGCAGCGCAAAGAATTGTTGAACTCGCTGGCGCACATTTCTCTAAGGTGTTCTTCACCAATGGCGGTGCAGATGGAATCGAGAATGCAGTACGCCTCGCTCGACTTCATACAGGCAAGCATAAAATTCTCTCTACTTATCGTTCGTATCATGGCAATACTGGTGCTGCGATAAATGCAACTGGTGATCCGCGACGTTTACCTAACGAATTTTCACACGGCCATGTTCATTTCTGGGGTCCATATCTCTATCGCTCATCCTTCTGGGCGAAAACTGAAGAAGAAGAGTGCGCACGTGCACTTGAACATTTAGAACAGACAATTATTTTTGAAGGACCAAAGACAATCGCTGCAATACTTATTGAAAGCGTTCCAGGAACTGCTGGCGTACTCGTTCCACCTAAGGGATATCTCGAAGGAATTCGCGCGCTCTGTAATAAATATGAAATTCTCTGGATTGCTGATGAAGTGATGGCTGGATTTGGCCGAACTGGTAAGTGGTTTGCTTATCAACATACGCCCGCTATCCCCGATCTCATTGTTTTTGCTAAAGGCGTGACATCTGGCTACTTACCGCTTGGTGGCGTTGTAATTTCACAGCCAATCTCTGAAACATTTAATGAGCGCGTATTCCCTGGTGGCCTTACTTATTCAGGACATCCACTTGCGTGCGCAACAGCTATCGCAACCATCGATGTCATGAAAGAAGAGAAGATGGTTGAAAACGCCCTACATATTGGTGAAAAGGTTCTGGGCCCAGGTCTGGTTGAGCTCGCGAAGAAACACCAAGTAATGGGCGATATTCGTGGTGTTGGTGTTTTCTGGGGCGTTGATATGGTCGTTGACCGAGCAACGCGTGAGCCACTCGCACCATATGGTGCATCAAGTCCAAAGATGAACGAGATTGTTGCTACATGTAAGAAGAATGGATTAATGCCGTTTAATAACTTTAATCGCATCCACTTCAATCCACCGTGCAATATCTCGGAAAGTGACGCCAAACTCGGTTTAGAGATCTTCAGTAAGTCACTTACTGAGATCGGTTTGTAATAACCTGATCCGATGTCCTCTCCACTTATTGTCGCGCGCCAACTTACAAAAACTTATGGTGAATTTACTGCGGTTGACCATATAGATTTTGACGTCGCAAAAGGCGAATCATTTGGTCTCCTTGGACCAAATGGTGCAGGTAAATCAACAACGATGCGCATGATTGGTGCAACGCTTCAACGCACATCTGGCGAATTAACAATTCTTGGAAAAGATCCAGAGAAACTTGGCCCACAAATTCGCGCACACCTTGGCGTAGTTCCACAACAAGATAATCTCGATGGGGAACTTACTGTTACCGAAAATCTTTATATCTACGGTCGCTACTTTGGGCTCTCTAAGAAATTCATTAAGAATAAAATTGAAGAACTTCTAGAATTTGCTCAACTCGAAGAGAAGCGCAATGTGAAAGTCGACGCACTTAGTGGTGGAATGAAGCGCCGATTAACAATTGCACGAGGTCTCGTCAGCGAACCGGAAATCTTGATGCTCGACGAACCAACAACTGGTCTTGATCCGCAGGCTCGTCATATCTTGTGGGACCGCCTCTTCCGATTAAAAGAACTTGGTGTGACATTGCTTCTTACTACTCACTTCATGGACGAAGCCGAACAACTCTGTGGTCGTTTAATCGTGATGGATAAAGGCAAGATCATGGCTGAGGGCAGCCCAGCTGAATTAATCCGAAAATACTCCACAAAAGAGGTAGTCGAACTGCGTTTTGGCTCAGAAAAGAATGCTGAGATGGCCGAAAAACTCCACGACACTTGTGATCACATCGAACAATTACCTGATCGAATTCTTCTCTATAGCGACGATGGTGAAACACTTCTCTCAAACATCATGAGTGGCGGTGCCCATCCGATTACTTCGCTTGTTCGACGAACATCACTCGAGGACGTTTTCTTAAAACTCACTGGTCGAAGTTTGGTTGAGTGATGTCTATCTACGAACGGACGAGAAAAGGTTCACTCACTCTCGTTGACACAAAACGAATACATCGATTTGGCGCGCTATTTGTCAGTGAATCCCGTTTTAAACATATGGCTAAGTGGCTTAACGGGATTATTACGCAAGCAATTGCCAACCCACTTCTTTATTTACTTTCTGTTGGAGTAGGAATCGGCTCTCTTGTTGATGCAAATCAAGGATCGCGCGGCGTTGATGGCGTCCCTTATCTAACTTTCCTTGGACCAGCACTTTTAGCAAGTACTGCTATTCAAGGTGCAATTGATGAAGTGGTGATGCCAACGCTTCAAGGATTCAAATGGAATAAGAATTTTTTCGCGATGAATGCGACTCCTCTCACCGGAAAGCAGATTGCTAATGGCGTCTATATTGCGGCTTTGGTTCGCGTTGCTTTTACTGTCGCTATTTATTGGATTCTTCTCTTTTTCTTTGGCGCATTAAAAGCTGGAACCGCGTGGTTAGCAATTGCGGTTGCGATGTTTGCCGGTGCGGCATTCGGTGCGATGATGTTGGCAATCGCAGGAAAAGTAGTAAAGGAAGATTTCTTCTTCTCAATTCTCGGTCGTTTTATCATCATGCCGCTATTTTTATTCTCCGGAACTTTCTACCCCACTCTCAACAATGCCGATATTCCTTCAACCAATTGGATGGATCTCACCGCTCTGGCATGCCACTGAATTAGGCCGATATTTCACCTATGGGCACTCTATTTCCGGGCAAATGCTTGCCATTCACATTTCATTCCTCGCCATTATTTTGGTTATCGGTATCCGTGCCGCTCAAAACGCATATACGAATCGGCTCGCTAAATGATTACTAAAAGCGCAGTTGCTATCGCCGAAAGTCGAATCGGCAAGCCGCTTGAGAAGTATTTTGCTGGTCGAGTTAACAGTCCACTTGAACGCAGTTGGTTAGCGTTCAAATCTTCGACATGGATTATCGTGTTGAGTGGTTTTCTTGAGCCCGTTCTCTTTCTCTTCTCTTTTGGTTTTGGTGTGGGCTCTCTTATTGGTGGAATGACAAGCAACGGTCAAACTATTTCGTATGCTGCCTATATTGCTCCTGGCCTTTTAGCAACGAGCGCTATGAATGGCGCAGTGTATGACTCTACGTGGAACGTATTCTGGAAAATTAACGAAAGTAAGCTCTATCAATCAATGCTCGCAACTTCACTTGGCGCTCTTGATGTTGCATTAGGTGAAATTGCTTGGGCGCTCTTTCGTGGTTTGATTTATGCACTCGGTTTCATGGCCGTTGTTACACCGTTAGGTTTAGTAACTAGTTGGTGGGGGCTTCTCGCTATCCCTGCCGCAGTATTAATCGCTTTTGGTTTTGCTTCATTTGGTATGGCCATCACGTCGTACATGAAGTCCTATCAACAGATGAACATGATCAATATTTTTATGTTGCCAATGTTTCTCTTTTCTGGTTCTTTCTTTCCTATCTCTGTGTATCCGCAATTTATTCAATGGATTATCCAAGCCTTACCACTGTGGCACGCGATTTCACTTGTTCGTGGCATCATGTTAGGACAGGTAGGTATTGCAACACTGATACATATTCTCTACTTCGTTGCGATGATTTGCCTTGGATTGTTCTTCACCACGAAACGATTAACAGCGCTCTTTCTCCGCTAACCCCTGAGTTTTTCAGCTATTTACGCTTAAATTCAAGCAATACGTCATCGACGCTTTTGCGGGTGAGATCAGGAACTACGCAATCTTTTGCGGGATATCCGATGGGAAAGAGAATGTAAGGCCGTTCTGTCGAAGGTCTATCAAAAATCTCATTGAGAAAACCCATGGGATTTGGCGTATGTGTAAGAGTCGCTAAACCTTGTGAATGCAAACTTGCGATAAATAACCCACACGCGATACCTACAGATTCGCTCACATAATAATTCTTACGAAGCGAACCATCCGGCATCGGTGTTGATTTTTGAGCAAAGACAACAACAATCCATGAGACCACATCGAGATAACTCTTATCAGAATTTGTCCCAATCGGCGCGAGCGCTTCTCGCCAGGCAGGTGGTAACCGCCCGCCTTCGTAATTTTCTCGTTCTTCTTTCTCTGCAGCCAATCTGATCTCGTGTTTTATCTCAGGATCGTTTGTCGCACAAAAAGTCCATGGTTGTTGATGCGCTCCGCTCGGAGCAGTATTTGCTGTTGCGACCGCAATCTCTATACATTCACGAGGTACTTGCTCATCCGAGAACATTCGAACACTTCGTCGACCTTCCATCAATTCATGGAAAGCTCTGCCGCGTTTTAACGCATCGTCGATTGGTATTCGTTCTGGCTGATATTTCATTTCGCGAGGCTATGACAGTTCGTTTACTAATTCAATGATGTGCTGATAATTCTTCCCCGTACTTTGTGACATACCAATTTCACAGGTTCGATTGCAGGATGCATACCGATCAAATTGTTGAGATTTAATTTCGTCGGCTTCGGCTCGCGTCGCAGACTCAGTGAGTTCTGGATGAATCGCTCCGCGATCTCCGGCATAAGCGCAGCAACTCCACGCATCAGGGACATATACGTTCTCTGAAATTGCCTTTCCGAGTGCAACTAAATCATCGTTAATTCCAAGCTGAGTTGAAGAGCAGGTGGGATGGAGCGCCAAAGCCCTATTTTTCGCAGTTTTAGCGCCGGCACTAACGTAGTGAGAGTAAATGTCACCACATCAATAACTTTGTACTCTGAATTAATTTCACCTAAGCCCTGCGTGCACGAGGAACTATCACTCACAATGGGAAGCGCACCATCTTTAGTCAACTTATTTAATAGTTCGCCAGTTTGAGCTCGCATTGAACGGTATCCATCGTTCATCCCTTTAGATTTCCATGGCGTTCCACAACATGCGCCAGCGATCTCCTTTGGAATTTTTACGGTTACTCCGGCTTTCTGACATAACTCAAGAAAGGCATCAGGAGTTGAGCCACCAAAAATCGAACTCGTGCACGAAGGGAAATACACAACTGTTGCGTGGGGATTTCTTAAGCCCGTTCGTGCTTTTCCTCCAGAAATTATTTCCGTATTAATTAAGGGGACCTTGGCCGATATTTTCCTAAGAGAATTCAAAACGAGCGCACTCAGAGTTGGAACTTTATGTGCCAATGAAATAAGTGAGCCAAGTAATTGAGTTCCGTAGCTCCACTGTTTGCTTAATAAGGTCCACACAGCCTTTTCTCCTACAGCTGCCTGTTCATCACGTAACCGGCGGACTAAATCACCAGTGTTAATGAGTACCGGACATGCAACCTGGCACATGCCATCTACGGCACAAGTGTCAACTCCATCGTAAGAATAATCTCGCTCAATCTCTCGTTGTAGTTTTACATCTCCTCTTTGCTGAGCACTCACCAATTCCCTGCGAAGCACGATTCGCTGTCTTGGTGTCAAGGTGATGTTCTTGCTCGGACATACTGGTTCGCAATATCCGCACTCAACGCATCGATCAACTTCTTTCTCGATTGATGGTACGGATTTCAAATTCTTTACATGCAGCTCTGAGTCATCTGAAATCATGATGCCTGGATTCAAGATATTTCGAGGATCGAAAATTGCTTTGATTTCCCGCATAATTGCATAGATTTCTTCACCGTATTGACGCCTTACAAATGGCGCCATGATGCGTCCAGTTCCGTGTTCTGCCTTTACGTTCCACCATTTCCAAGTACAAGTTCGACCATATCGTCAGTGAATTTGGAATATCTTGCTAAGGAAAGTTTGTCATCGAAGCGTTCGTTAAGAAGGAAGTGGATATTTCCATCTTTCGCGTGTCCGAAAATTACGCTTTCTTGATAGTTATGTTTAGTAAAAAGATCTACAAGTGAACCACAGGTCTCTGCCAGGCGTGGAAGTGGAACAGCAACATCCTCTAACAACGCAGTCGTACCTGATGGTCGATTCCCAGCAACAGTTGCATATAACCCTTTACGAATATGCCACAGATCGCCTCGAACTTTCGAGCCTTCATGAAATTGTGGATGGTTTGACACAGTAAGTTTTTCTTAGTAATTCCTGCGCACCATCAATTCTTGCCTTCAACGTTTCTTGATTAAGTTCCTGGAACTCAACCAGAAGCGCTGAGTGGCTCTTGACTTGAATATCTTGTAGTTCACTAGGCGCTTTTGGATCGAGTTGAGCAACTTTTAATGATGTGGAATCCAAAAGTTCAATTGCTGCTAAACCTGATTCAACTAATTGCGATAATGAAAATGTGGCTTGTTGGAGCGAATCAAAAACGAGAAGTGAAGTAGCCACATGCGGTTTGATGGGGACTGTTCGAAAAGTTGCCTCAGCGACAAATGCAAGTGTTCCTTCGCTTCCAATAATCAGATGAGTGATGATGTCGATTGGTGACGTGAAGTCGAGAAAGGCGTTTACTCCGTATCCCATAGTGTTCTTAATAGAGAACTGGCGTTTGATCTCTTCTACAACATGAGGTTGTGAGTGGATGCGATCTCTTAACCGCACCATCATTTCGTACAGCTCAGGAAGCTTTGATTTCAGCTGATTATCGGCATCTTTATCTGCGGTATTAATTCGTGCTCCGTTAGCGAAAACCAGAACCACGGACTCTAAAGTCTTATACGTATTGAACTCGGTACCGCAGACCATGCCGCTTGAATTATTTGCAATAACTCCACCAATGGTGCAAGCAGCTTCACTTGCTGGATCTGGACCTAATTTGTAACCAAATCGCGCTAGTCGAGTATTTACCTCTCTTACAGTTGCGCCAGGTTGAACTCGAACTCGAGCACCGTTATCAAGAACTTCAATCTTTTTAAAATGCGCTCGAGTATCAATCATTAATGAGTCGGTTACGGCTTGACCACTCAAACTTGTTCCACCGGAACGGAATGTGATCGGCACGCCAGATGCAAAAGCTTCGCGTAATTTTCTCTCAACGTGATCGGTGTCTTCAGCCTTAATAACTTCGTTTGGAATGAGTAAGTAATGAGATGCATCATGAGCATATGCATAACGATCTATTGCTCGAGTGCTCACGACTTCATTTTCTTTCTACGGTTTCCCATTAGTGCGTCGAATATCTGCAAGTAATCCATCAATATTTTCCATTACAGATATTGATTGATCGAGAGTTCTCATAGGGTGTTCCGTTGCTCCAGACTTTATAGCCCGATGTACTTCTCGCAACATCGGAACATAGCCATTGCCTTCTTTTATAAATTCTTCTCGTTCATCAGTAAGAATTCGTTGCGTTTTTGGATCGCGCGTCAATTTTCTAATCGCAGGTGGGCCCAAAATGGACTTTCAATCTCTATAAATCCTTTATCTCCACTAATCGAAGCGTTGAGCGGTGTGTGGTTTCGCATCGATGATGAAAGCGCAGCTCGCTCACCTCCTGCAAACTCAAGCACCATTGCTGCTTCAATATCGATATCAGTTTCCCCGATATCGCCCCGAACATGGGATTCAATAGGTTTGCCGAATAGTTCGTGGGCCAATGAAATCGGATAAATACCTTGATCGAGCAAGGTTCCGCCACCTAGCTTTCTATTCCATAAACGGTTCGTCGCTGCCTTGCTTCGATCGAAATCGAATGCCACGCCAAAATTTGCTTCGACGAATGTCACTGTTCCTAGCGCGCCAGATTTTGCGAGAAGTAGCGCTTCAACAATCGCCGGGCTAAATACCATCCACATTGCTTCCATCAAAAATTTACCGGAAGCCTTTGCAATTGTCTGTAACTCTCGCGCTTCATTAGCGTTCATGGTGATCGGTTTTTCCACTAATACGTGCTTGCCTGCTTCGAGAGCACGCTTCGACTGCTCGAAATGAAAGACATGTGGTGTCGCGATATACACCGCATCAATATCTGAGCGTTTGAGAACTGAATCGTAGTCAGAACTTCCTTCTGCAATATTCCATTCACGAGCCGCTTCATCTGCGCGAGCCTGAGTTCTTGAAACAATAACTTTTATCTCTGCATCGGAAATGAGATGAAAATCTTCAACCATGGCACGCGCCATACCGCCAGTGGCAACAACAGCCCAACGTATGGTCATGAGTGACACGCTACCGTGATTGCGATCGAGATTGCTTCAACCATCTTCTCTAAATCCATAGTTGGCAATCCTGGAAAATCATCTGCCTGTTCACTCATAAGCGGCACATGAATAAATCCAGAAAGTGTCGAGGAACTTTGAAGTAGATATTGCATTGAATAGAAAACGTTATTGCATAAGAAAGTTCCAGCGGTAAAAGAAGTTCCCACCGGAATTCCGGTAGCTACTTATTTCTGAAACAATTCGATCAATAGGTAGCGTGCTAAATAAACCATCTGGGCCGTTTTCTATGATTCTCAAGTTTTTTCGCTGCTCGCCTGCATTATCAGCGATTCGCGCATCATCGAGGTTGATAGCAATTTTCTCTGGAGTGATCTGGTTGCGACCTTCAGCTTGGCCCAACGCAATAACTACGTCTGGTTTACTTTTCTCTATTAGCCCACTTAAAAGCTGGCTCGCCGTGCTGAAGACACAGGGCAAGGTTTCTGTGATCAGTTGAACGTCATCAAATTTCTTTCTTGCTAATTCTTGGACTATCTCGTGCGAAGGATTTAGCGCTGCACCATTAAAGGGTTCAAACCCAGTGACTAAGGCAGTTTTACGCACAGGCAATTCTTTCACAGTCGCTCATTTGCCGATAGTAAGAAGCCAAACTACATTTGCCTTCTCAGCGAAAGGTTTCATAATGAAAATCAAACGTTCCCTCACCGCAATTGTTGTCGGTGCGCTTCTTTCAACTTCTGCACTTACGGCACATGCAGATACAACAACGGTGACCACAAAGCTCACTGCTGCACAAGCAGCTACTCAGAAAGCTGCACAGAAAACTCGTCTTGCCGCTTTCAATGCTGCAAAAGCCGCCTACGCAGCTGCGGTTGCAACGGCAAAAAAGAATCGCGATGCTGCATTAACTGCAGCCCGAACTGCTAACAAGAAAACAGCTCCGGTACTTGCTGATTACGCCAAAGCAGTTGACACAGCAATCGCTAATCGCGATGCTGCTAATAAGGCTGCTGAAGCTGCATACGCAGCAACGCTAAAAGCTGCTGGTATTAATCCCTAAAACTTCTCGAACGGCGATCGTTCGGACGTTTCTTATGCTTTCCACCACCGCGAGCGCGTGATCCTCGGAAACTTCTTCCAGGTTTACTGCGTTCGCGTTTTGGTGTTGGCGCAACTTCTACTGAGATTCCAGATGGTTCAACAGCGCCAGTAATTCTCACTAATTCTTTATCTAATGGACGCACAGCTGTTTCACGAAGTTTCACACCAGCTCTTGCTGTAAGGCCATGAACGCCTTTTCGCTGCTTATGCGTCGCTAATGTAACAACGGTTCCAACTGCTCCAGCACGTGCTGTTCGACCAGCTCGATGTAAATAATCTTTATGATTTTCCGGCGCATCCACGTGTACTACTAACGAAACATCATCGACGTGAATTCCGCGAGCGGCTACATCAGTTGCCACCAACGCCTTGGTTTTTCCAGATCTAAAAGCATCTAAGACGCGTGTGCGATGACCCTGTGTTTTGCCACCATGTAGCGCTCCAACTGGAACACCTGCTTTCATCATCTTTTCAGCTAATTTATCCGCGCCATGCTTTGTTCGAACGAAGAAAATTGTTCTGCCTTCGCGAGCTGCAATCTGAGTAGTGATTTCATCTTTATGGCCATGTTCCATAACCAAAACATGGTGCGCCATATTTGCTTCTGTTTTCTTCTCCACTGCCAATGAATGTGTAACCGGATTCTTTAAATATTTCTTCACTAATGAATCGACGTCGCGATCAAGTGTTGCGCTAAAGAGCATTCGCTGACCATTTGGTTTTGTCTGATCCAAAATCTCTTTTACAACTGGCAAAAATCCCATATCCGCCATCTGATCAGCTTCATCCAGAACTGTAATCTCAACTGCATCTAGTTCGACATGGCCTTTTTCAATCAAATCGATTAAACGTCCGGCGTTGCAACCAAAATAGGAACTCCGCGCTTGAGCGCTTGAGTCTGCTTTGAATATGCCAATCCACCAGCAATAACTTGTGAATTCAAATTCACTGCGCGAGATAGTGGTGTGATGACATCAGAGATCTGCATCGCTAGTTCGCGAGTAGGAGAAAGTATTAGTCCTAGCGGGCGTTGTGGTTTCGCTTGTCGATTCGCTAAACGACTAAGCAGAGCAAGACCAAACGCAAGCGTTTTACCTGATCCCGTCTGTCCGCGACCCAAAATATCTCTGCCCCTATAGCGTCAGGCAAAGTCGCTGTTTGAATCGGGAAAGGTTCAGTAATTCCAGATGACTGCAATAACTTTACGATTGCAGGGTTAACTCCAAGTTGAGCAAAAGACATACATATTCCATTCGAGACATGATGCGCGTCTCGGTGGTGATTAGTGATTAAGACTCGCAAGGCGCTGACATTGTGCAAGCGCTGGCGTTACAGGGTGAATTCTAACAGTGATTTCTCATTCGAATTACCACGCATTTCACGCTAATCGAGTTACCTATTAATCGAGCTTATAAACCTGACCAGTCTGTTTGCCCATAATTGATTTCACGTACGTATCTGCAACAACTGAAGCGGGTACTTGATGGAATCCTGGAAATGCTGAGTGATAACTCGTTGCTTCCACTAACACGTTCGGACTGACTGTATTAATACGTAAATTTCTCGGTAATTCGATAGCCGCTGCCAAGGTGAATGATTCAATCGCACCGTTTGCTAGCGCAGCCACTGAACCAGCAGGAATCGGATCTCGCGCCAAAATTCCAGTCATCAAAGTAAATGAGCCGCCGTCATTTACATACTCCATACCTACTCTCACAAGTTCTACTTGGCCCATTACTTTGTCTTTCAGGCCAGCCAGATACTCGTCATAGGTCAATTCAGTTATTGATTTAAACGCAACTTTCCCAATGCACGAAGCAACCGCATCTACTTTTCCTACTTTTTCATACATAGCTTTAATTGAAGCTGGATCTTTCACGTCCACTGATATCGCAGTGGAACGAGAAACTCCAACAACTTCCCCATGCTTTTCTAGAGCTTTCGCTACATACGAACCAATAAGTCCTGTTGAACCAACTACAAGAATTTTCATTGAAAGCCTTTCTTCCAACTAGTGCGCGCTCGAAGGGATTCGAACCCCTAACCTTCTGATCCGTAGTCAGATGCTCTATCCGTTGAGCTACGAGCGCAGATTTGTTGCTTTTGGGAAGGTCTGAAGCCTACCGATTTTTTAAATTATGCCAAAATGACACGTGCGCTCTCATAAAACTAGTAATTACCGCCCCGATATCGACGGGATACGCGCAATTGCTGTTTTGAGTGTCATTGCTTTCCATGCTTTTCCATCATTAGTACCGGGTGGATTTGTTGGCGTTGATATCTTCTTTGTCATTTCCGGATTTCTTATTACTCAAATAATCGTTGCCGAGCTTGATAACGGAAATTTCAAAATACGGAACTTCTATTCACGTCGTATTCGACGAATTATCCCAAGCCTTCTCATTGCACTCCTTGTTGCTCTTATTCTCGGTTGGGTCTTACTGCTACCCGAGGATTTCTCGCAGTTTGGCTCAGTATTAGCGGGTTCGTCTGTTTTTATACTAACTTCGTTCTCTTTGCACAAGTGAACTACTTTGATGCTGCAGCCGTTGAAAAACCACTTCTGCACCTTTGGTCGTTAAGTATTGAAGAACAGTTCTATATCTTCTGGCCAA
>RFMS01000170.1 GCA_009927575.1 Actinomycetota bacterium | reverse complement strand
AGTTGATGAGCAACTTCAGCGTCTATCGAATCTGGCGCGTGAACGAGATAAGGCGGAAATGTGTAATTCTTCGGTGGCGGAAGTCGATTTTCTTTATCAAAATTCCATTCGCCACCAACAGGTTTCACACCTTCTACAAGAATATTTAGACGAATTCGTTGGGCCCGATAGAAATTCTCCATGACGAATGACTTCTGCTTTTCCGCCCATTGAAAAAAGAGTTTTCGTGGCGTGAGAAAGAAATCATTCTCCAAGAATGTCGCACCTAAATTTTCCAGTGATTTCGTCAACCGATATGAGGATTGTTCACAAGCGTAAATAGGGAGGTTCTCTGATTCCTGAATTTTCTTCAGTCCGACTTCTGTTGTCTCTGCTTGAACGTAATGGACGGTAAATCCTTCAGTCTTCAGTTCTTCAGCAAAGTGACGAGCTGACGAGATAAGAAAATAGAGTCGGACTTTATGCCACTGATCCCCTGTGGTCATTCGTTTACTTTCAACCATGACTATGAGATCTTCTTGCGGATTGGCGCTCTTTAAAATGCCATAACGTCGATGTAGTTGATCGAATGGAACGTAGAGAATTCGTTTCATATTGCTACCAAGGAATTACTTGGTTTTCTTCCCAGAGCACTCCTGTAGTTTTTTCTTGATCAGTTTCGCCGAGTGAATTAAATGGTCGGGTAGCTAGCCAAATTGCAGTGCGCGCACCTTCTTCAGCAGAAAGTGGTGCATCAGGTCCACCCATGTCGGTACGAGAGTGATTGGGACAGATTGCATCAATGAGAAATCCGCGCGAACCTAAACCAGTTTCGTGTGCGAGATTTCGAACAAGTGCGTTAACACCGGCTTTACTTATTCGATACGGAGCAAGACCGCCAGCATTTCCAGGACCGGACATTCGACCAAGGCAGGCGGAAAAAATAATGACTCGACCCTTACGTGCTTCAACCATCGCTGGTGCAAGTGAGTTAATGAGTTGAAAATTGGAATCAAGATTGATCGACATCACGCGTCGCCATTCAGCCAAGTCAGTTTTTAATGTTTTAGACATTTTTGCACTCATTACTCCATGAGCAAGCATGAGTACGTCTGGTGTTTTGTGATTGTTTCTAATTTTCTCAATCAAGAGGAAATCTGATGAATTCTCTAATCGCAGATATACGAAGTAAGTGTTGAGTCAGGTGAAGATATTTTTTCAAGTTCACTTTGAGCTGATTGGAGTCGAGCCACATCTTTTCCAATTAGTACAAGATCGAAATTTAGTGCGCGTAAAGCTTTAGCGGTCTCAAAACCGAGCCCACGGCTTCCGCCAGTTACAACTGCTAGTTGGTTAGTCATGTAAGTGCCTTTGTTATGCGTGTCATGGCATCATGAATGAGTTCTCTACTTGTTGCAAAGTTGATCCGAATAAATCCAGCCCCGGTAGGTCCATAGAAGTTCCCTGGCGCAATAGCAATTTTTCCTTTATCGAGGAAATGCTGGGCGATGTCACCCGAGAGATGTGCGCCCCTAAGATCAAGCCAGCCAAAATAACTACAGTCGGGTACACGATATCCAACAGGAAGATTCGTTTGTTCAATAAGTTCCTTGAGGTAGTAACGAGATGAGTCGAGTTCTCGAATCACGGCATTAAGCCAGTCATGGCAATCTTTATATGCGACCGCTGAAGCCACAGCACCAAAGAGCGAGGCGCGTGAATGAACAGCGGTTGGTATGGAATTAAGTGTTGCCAAGTTCTTCTCACTCTGCGCCACAATTTGAGCACATTTCAATCCAGCAATATTAAAAGCCTTGGTCGCAGAGAGAAAGGCAAAGCCAACTTCTTTAGCAGTGTCCGAGACGGATAGAAATGGCGTAAAAGTGTTTTCGGAATAGACCAAAGGCGCGTGGATTTCATCGGACAAAATAATGACGTGATAACGCATGGCTAGTTCTGCGAGCTGTTGGAGATCTGACTTTGAGTAGAGCGAACCAACCGGATTATGCGGATTACAGAGAATATGAAGCTTTACTCCTGCTTGGTAGCACTTTTCAATTTCTATCAAATCCAATGAATAATGAAGATTTTCTTCTTTGAGCGGCGCATCAACTACTTCGCATCGAAGTTCTTTAATCCAGTTATAGAAGTTGTAATAGACCGGAGTATTAATAAGTATCTTCTCTCCTGGATTGATAAGAAGTCGAGCAATTTCTATTACTCCGACGCCAACATCAGGGGCAATCTTTACCTGAGACGGTTCTACTTTCCATTGCCATCGTAATTGTGCGAATTGAGAAAGTGCGACGGGAAGTTCTGGAATCTTTCCTAGATATCCGGCATCTGAGTTGGAGATTAAAGTTGTAAGAATCTCTTTAATCGGTTGAGCTAATTCGTAGTCCATCACCGCAAATGGCATAGGAAGAATTTCGGGATTGAATGCGCGCCACTTCTCGCTCATTCTGGCTTGAAGTTTGGCAAGAGCGGGAACTGTTATCTTTATATCGCTCACTCTGGAAGAGTAAAGAATGAAAGAGGTTTTCACCACTTGAAGAAGAAATGTGCTCAAATACTCGTATGAGTTCGCCAACGCTTCTTAAAGGTCATCCCATTTCCTTGGCCGTTTTAGACTTTGGTCTTTTTACTGTACATGCAAATGGCCGCATTATCGGTATACCGGGGTTCTTAGTGGAAACTAGCGCGGGCGAGAAAGTTTTAATTGACACTGGATTTCCAAGAAAATATGCTGAAAATGTTGAAGCAGCTTCTCGTGAAGATAACTTAAGTGAATTTGGAAAAGTTCTCGAACTAACGCATCACCATCAACCTGACGCACAATTGAAATTACTCGGTATCAAAATAACTGATTTAGATTATGTGATTATTACTCACACCCATATTGATCATGTAGGAAATATTGGGATTTTTCCTGGAACACCCTTAATTATTGGCGCTGATGAACGGGCCCTTCCTAAACCAATTTATTGGCGTGGAAAGCAACCCTTAGATTGGCCAGACAATGAGTATGTATTGGTGAAAGATGATTTTGATTTAGGGCCGGGCTTCCGAGTGCTTTTAGTTCCTGGCCATACGCCAGGCGAACTTTCGATCATGATTGATTTACCGGAAACTAGATCAATTCTCTTAACAAGCGATGCAATCTCCAGACCATCAGAAATCGATGAAGGATGTGTTGATTCAGTTAACCCTGCGCAGGCATTAGCAAGCGCACATCGAATCTTGGAATTAGCTAAAGACAAGAATGCACTCGTGATTTATGGACATGGACCAGAGCAATGGAAAGAGCTAAAGAAAGCTCCCGCTAAATATAATTAGCGAACATCACGACCTTGATTGAGGATAATGACGTTTCCGCTAGAAATATCTCCGGCAGGGGAAATTAAGAATCCCACCCAGGCAGCAATCTCTTCGGGTTTCATCGCACGACCACGTGGCATTTGCGAGAGTGCCTTATCAAGAATTTCTTTGCTCAGAACTCCAAAGAGCGGAGACTCCGTCATTGCTGGAGCAAGCGAATTTACTGAAATTCCTTCTTTTGCGTATCTACGCGCTAAATCTTTGGTTAATGTGTCGAGCGCAGCTTTACTCGCTCGATAGTGCGGTGGATCAAAAACATCAAAATTGTAAGCGCCATTTGAGGAGATATTAACGATTTTTCTAATTCCTGGTCGACCTAACATTAGTTTGATTGCGGCTTGCGAACAATGAAAGGCTGAAGAGAAATTGACTGACATTTGAAGATCAAATTCATCAGCAGGAATATTTGGAAACTCTGACATGAAACAATTTCCAGCGTTATTAACTAGCGCATCGATTCCGCCAAATTGCGATTTGATAATTTCAAAAGCTTGAGAAATTTCGTTTGCACTTGTGAGATCAACCTTGATTTGAGTAAATTGTGATTGATATTTTCTCGACATATCACTTAGTTGGGAATCGTTGATATCAAGACCAACAACATGGAATCCGTCGCGAATTAGTTGTGCGGTGATCTGAGTTCCTATTCCACCGCAAGGACCGGTGACGACAGAGATCTTTTGATTGCTCATTCCTTGAGTTTAGTGACTTACTCGCGAATGTTCTCTACTAGTCTTCAGTTATGAGAGCTTTCCTGAGTGGCGTCGGAATCGCCTTGGTTTTCATCTATGCGATTGGATCTGGACTATGGGTCAATACCGGCGACAACTGGTATCGAAGTTTGAATGCACCGTCATGGCAACCGCCTGATTTTATTTTTGGATTTATCTGGCCTTATAACTTCATAGTCTTGGGAATTGCTTCAGTGATGATTACATCGCGCGTAAGCACTCTATGGAATCTTCTCTTCTTAACATTCTTTGCCGCTTCAGTTATAGCCGCGCTGACATGGGCATATCAGTTTTATCGACCACACAATCTCACCGCAGCATCTATAGCTTTAATCCTTACTGCTCTTCTTACGTTGCCAATGATCGTGGTCGCATTTAAAGCGTCAATACCACTTGGCATTGCACTTTTGCCATATCAGGCGTGGGTGGCAATAGCTGCGTACTTAAGTTACAGCTACTCGCAATTGAATTAGTTCTACACCTTGGTAGGGTTTCGATATGACCTACGACGTAAAACGAGTGCGTGCAGATTTTCCTTCGTTAGAAAGTGGTATTGCTTTCTTTGATGGTCCGGGAGGAAGCCAGGTACCTCGGCAAGTAGGCGATGCAATGGCACATGCAATTACTCGTGCAACATCAAATCGTGGGGCAATAACTATTTCTGAAAAGAGCGCTGATCAATCTGTTCTCGGATATCGACAAGCAGTTGCAGATTTATTGAATTGTGATCCGCGCGGAGTTGTTTACGGAAGAAGTTGGACTCAATTGACGTATGACTTTGCCAAGAATTTATCAAGGCAATGGAAAGCTGGCGATGAAATTATCGTGACACGTCTTGATCACGATTCAAATATTCGTCCTTGGGTGCAGGCTGCAGAATCTCGAGGCGCAACCGTTCGATGGGCAGAGATTGATAAAACGACTGGTGAATTACCAACGAGTGCCGTGACAGATTTGTTGAGTAGCAAGACAAAGTTTGTTGCTGTGAGTGGAGCGGGTAACACTATTGGAACGCGGCCTGACATTGATGCAATCGGTAAAGCAGTTAAAGCATCCGGTGCGCTCTTCTTGGTCGACGGAGTTCATTTGACGCCACACTTTCTTATTGACTTTAAAGCAATGCCTGCAGATTTCTTCGGCTTCTCTTCATATAAATTGTTGGGACCACACTGCGGAACAATCGTTGCTGATCCAGCACTTCTTGAGTCAATTGAAAGTGAGAAGTTATTGCCTGCCACATCAGTAGTGCCGGAGCGTTTTGAGTTCGGCACGCTCCCCTACGAAATCATGGAAGGCGTCACTGCATCGATTGATTATGTGGCCGGCCTTGATGCGAGCGCGAGTGGAAGCCGCAGGGAGAAAATTGTGACGTCGATGAGAGCTTTGGCTGAATATGAAGAGGGAATCTTTGATTACTTAGAAAGTCAGTTAAAAGCGATCTCCGGAATTACTTTGTATGGCCATGCTCAAAAGCGAACTCCTACTGTGTATTTCAATGTAAAGGGCTATGAAGGCAAAGATGTACACCAGGCTCTCGCTGCGAATAAAGTGAATGCGCCTGCAAGTAATTTCTATGCGCTGGAAGTTTCTCGATCATTAGGGCTTGGTGATGCGGGAGCAGTTCGCGCAGGAATTGCACCATATACGATTAAAGAAGATGTTGATCGATTAGTTAATGGTCTCAAGGAGTTACTGAAGTAACTCCTTGAGTACCTGTACTTCTAGTTTTACTTTTTTCTTACTTTACTTTTTTTGTCGGAATGGCGAGATCATATAAACGACCAAGCCAACTAGACCTAGCACTGCGATAACCATCAATGTCACCCAATCGAGATTGAAGAGACCACCACGTGGGCTACCTAATCCAGTTGGAATAACAAGGTTGATAAACATCAGTACGAGATATGCAAGCGCAATGATGTTGATCATCATGCCTTTGCCACCGAGTGTGTACTGACCTTCTGCTTTCCAACCACGTGTTCGTGCGATGAGCGCACCAAGAACTGTGAGAAGGAATGCGAGATAAATACCGCTCACGCCGAAAGAGACAAGTGATGTCAAAGCCGAGACGTGTGCTGGGTAGGTCATGAACAAGATCTTCACATCATTTGCTGGTGAAACGTTTACCAACAATGTAAATGCGAGTGGAACAAGTGCTCCAACGAGAAGTGCATTTACTGGTGTGTGGAATCGTGGTGAAACTTTCGAGATCATTGATGAAGCAGGTGTCGCTCCATCGCGTGCATATGAGAAGAGCATGCGAGCGCTTGCGCCTTGAATTGATGATCCGCATGAGAAGAACGCAAAGATCACCGCAAGGAGCATGATGTCTCGAAGGAAGTTCGAAGAGATCGCTGTTTGAAGAATGAATGGAATTCCACCTTCAAAGCTGGTTGCTAGCTTGTAGCTCTTTGGATCATTTGGGATAGCGAGCGTAAGCGCAGCAATCAAGATAAAGGAAGTAATTGCACCTGCAAGAAGTGCTTGGCGCATTGCGCGTGGCACCTGTCGAGTTGCATCTTTAGTTTCTTCTGCAACATCGCCTGCTGATTCAAAGCCATAGAAGATGTATGCGTGTGCCATAACAGCAATAAGCGCAGCGCCCATCCACCAGTTACCACCGAAATCAACACCGAGTGAATTGGTTGCTGCATTCTCTGCACCTTGAGTGCTGAAGAGGAAACCGAAGCCGTGATTGAAACCAGCTGCAGCGAGAATGAGTGCGATACCAATTGTTCCGAAGATTTCTACATAGGATCCAAATGAAGCAACGCGGCCCATCACTTTTGCACCTGTAACGTTCAAAATTGTTTGAATCGCAAGTAGTGCAAGTGTGAGATACAGAATTGTTGTGTGGTTTGTTGGATCGAGATTAGTTTTAAACCAACTGTTAAGGAGTGTTGTGAGGTATGGAACAACACCAGTATCAACCGCTGCCACTGTTACAAGGAGCGCTACTGAGTAGAACCAACCAACCCACCATCCATATTTAGCGCTGACCGAGTTTTTGGCATACTGATAAAGCGCACCAGATATCGGGTAATGACTTCCAAGTTCGGCAAATACCATCGCCACGAAATACATACCTATTACAGGTATGAGCATGAGCCAGATATACCGTGGTCCACCAGAACCAATACCAAGTACAAAGAGAGAATAAATTCCCACCATTGGTGAGAGATACGTAAATGCGACGCTGAAGCTATCGAATTTACTGAGGACACGAGAGAGTTCTTGTTTATAACCGAGTGAACCTAACCGGCTCTCTTCGTGCTTATCTGAACTGTGATCGGACACGCGTACTTCCTTTCGCCATTGAATGGAATCGGGTTGTCAGCCCGTTGGAACGTGACCTCAATGATGCGCCTAATTCATGGCAAATGAAAGGTACTGGTAAGTATGTTGCGATATTTTCTTATTTTTATGCGTAACTAAATAAGAGCCAACGCAGCAATTGCGCTGTCGTATCCCTTATCTTCCTTGCTGCCCGGTCGACCCGATCGAGCAATTGCCTGCTCTAAATTGTTACACATAAGTACACCGAATCCGATTGGCCGTGAGAATTTAAGTTGAACATCCATCACACCTTGAGTGAGACCTTGGCAGACATAATCAAAATGTGGTGTCTCGCCTTGAAGAACTAATCCCACTGCGACAACGGCATGAAATCCCTTTTCAAATGCTTTCTGTGCCGCAAGTGGAATTTCAAAAGAACCTGGAACAAAGTGCGTCTCAATCTTTTTTACATTTGCTTCGGTAAGTGCTCTTGTGGCACCTGCAATTAGGTCATTACAATATCTAGATGCCAAGAAGAAGAGATGATCGCTACTTTTGCATGCGGAGCACTTGGAATCTCAATGTGTGGGGCATGGCCGGCCATTATTTGCTCCCTGTCTTGTTAAATGGAATATGTCCTAAACGATTAACTTTGGTTTCAAGATAGCGCTGATTAAATTCATTAGCTGCGACAGAAAGCGGAACAGGAGTGCATTCAATTCCTGCACTCTTTAGCGCGTTTATCTTTTCTGGGTTATTAGTGAGCAAATTTGCCTGATTCACATGCAACGAATGCAGGATTGAAATAGCTTCCGTCCAGTCCCGTAGATCAACTGGATGACCTAGCTCGATATTGGCATCTACTGTGTCTAAGCCAGAATTTTGAAGTGTGTAAGCCTTTAGTTTTTCTGTCAGTCCAATTCCCCGACCTTCATGATCGCGGAGATAAACGATGTAGCCGTAGCCATATTCCTCAATTGCAGAAATGGCTTGTTCAAGTTGTGCTCCACAATCACAGCGTTGTGAATTGAGAACATCGCCAGTGAAACATTCAGAATGAATCCTCAGTAGTGGCTTTTTTCCTTCAGTTCCGAATTTCAGCACTACTTGTTCACGGTGTTTCAATGATGGGAACGTTGCAATCTGCCACTTGTTATTAGTTAATTGAATATCGACCCATTCAAACGCGTGGATAGTGCGTTCAATTGAATTGATGGATTTCTTAAGGTTTTGTTCATGTTCTGCGATCTCTTTGATGGAGATAATCGGAATGTTGTGCGCATTCGCAAATTGATTCAGAGTTTCACCACGAGCCATCGAACCATCTTCCGCGACAATTTCTGACAGAAGTGCTACCGGATAAGACCCAGCGAGTTGTGCAAGTGCTATTCCTGCTTCCGTATGTCCCTGTCGAGCAGCGAGTCCATCATTGTGTGCAATGAGCGGAAAAATATGGCCAGGGCGAACAAAATCTTTTGCTTTGCTTGTTGGTGAACCTAAAGCCCGAATAGTTGCCGCACGTTCTGCAGCGCTAACACCTGTGGTTATTCCCTCGGCAAGATCAACGGAAACAGTAAATGCTGTCTGGCGTTGATCTTGATTTCGCTCAACCATATACGGGAGTCGAAGTTGTTGAGCACGTTGCGAAGTTATAGCAGTACATAAAATTCCAGTCGTATGCCGAACCATGAATGCGACTTTCTCTGTCGTAGCATGATCAGCAAGCATGATGAGATCGCCTTCGTTTTCTCGATCATGATCATCAACTACGATGAGAAACTCACCGCGCTGAAAACGAGCAAGAGCAGCATCAAATTCAGTTGTCATGATTACCTCCCTTATTAACAAGTCGCTCAACATATTTCGCAAGAATATCTACTTCAATATTTACAAGATCTCCCTCTTTTTTTACAGAGAGATTCGTTTTAGCTAACGTTTCAGGGATTAGCCAGACCGTAACCGTATTGGTTTCATCATTAATACTTCCTACAGTTAAAGAGACTCCGTCAACTGCAATAGAACCTTGATTAACGATGTACTTTGCTAAGTGAGGTGGAGTAAGTATGTCTAATTGTGACCATTTTTCTCCTGGTAATAATTGGCTAACTTTTCCAACTCCATCAACATGTCCCTGAACAATATGTCCGCCCATTCGCATATCCATCGTTGCGGCAAGTTCCAAATTCACAATTAATCCTGGCTTCAATTGGGAAAGTGAGGTGAGTTGAAGAGTTTGAATCATAATGTCGGCAGTAAAGGAGTCTTCCGTTAGCGAAGTTGCTGTAAGACATACGCCATTTACTGCGATGGAATCCCCGATATTTAATGACATGACAGAACCTGGCGCTTTTAAAGTCACTATCGCTGACGAATCTCCATGTTGAATTGCCGTAACTTCGCCTCGTTCAGTAATCAGACCGGTAAACATCAGATATTTCCTACCACTCTGTAATGCGCCTTGATATCTGATCCACATTGGGTGAGCGAAAGTAATTCGAGTGAACGATGGTCGCTTAAAGATTTAATTCCAAGATCGCCAATGAATGATGCACCAGACCCCAAGAGTTTTGGCGCTTGATACAGAACAATTTCATCAATGAGGTTCTCTGCAAGTAAGGCAGTTCCTAGTGTTGGCCCTGCCTCTACTAATACTTGATTAAAACCTTCGACTTTAAACCGATCTAGAAGATCTGAAACTTTTCGAGATTTGATAAATATTGTTGGGGCTTCTTCGTTGTGAAGGTGGTAAGAGTTCGGAATAGCACGTTCACCCATGACTATTCGAGCGGGCCTTTGTGAGGATGAGCGTGGGATTAGGTGCGGATTGTCAATCAGTGCAGTTTCGGTTCCAATGAGTATTGCATCTGACTGACTTCTCAATAGCTGAACATCATTGCGAGAGTCTTCATTTGTTATCCATTGGGAACTTTTATCTTCTGCGGCGATTTTCCCGTCGAGTGTTGCCGCGATTTTCCAAATCATCAGAGGACGATTTGCCTTGATCTTATGAAGCCACGCACGTTGAAGATTAATTAATTCTTGTGATGGGACTTGTTCGACAGAAATTCCTGCGCTTCGTAATACTTCCGCACCGCCTGCTGCAATTGGATTTGGATCTGAAAGTGCATACACAACACGAGAAATTCCAGATTGCTTTATAACTTCAGTGCAGGGCCCCGTTTTCCCAATATGAGCGCATGGTTCTAATGAGACGAACATCGTCGCCCCTTTAGCTCGCTCACCAGCTTTCTTTAACGCGACAATCTCTGCATGATCGAGTGATTGAGAACGGTCATGAAATCCATCTGAAATGAAATCGCCATGAGAAGAATAGATAGCGGCAGCAACATTTGGATTTGGAAATGATTTTCCATGTGCTTGTGCGCAGAGCGTCGCGATATGCGAATAGGCAACAGAAATACTCATACTCTCCCGTGTTATCTCTCATCCGGACTTTGACCGTCGGTCTCAGAATTTCACTGAGTCAACCGCCCACTGGATGTGTGCGGGTCGCGGACTTTAACCGCCGGTTCGAAATTACATCGACCCCGATAACAACTTTGGGGAGTCTATTACGGGATTAGCACTTCCGCGAATTTTAATTTTCAGCAAGATTTTGTAAGGCGTCCCCGCTTACGCGAAATACGGTCCACTCATCCATCGCTTTGCTCCTAGCGAAAGATAGAAATCGATTGCTGGTTTATTCCAATCAAGCACCCACCACTGCAAACGCCCATATCCATTCTCTATGCATAATTTCGCTAAATGTTTGAGGAGCGCTTTCCCATAGCCGGCTCCGCGAAATTCTGGTTTGATAAAAAGATCTTCTAAATAAATTCCGTATTTACCTTGCCAGGTTGAGTAATTAAGAAACCATATGGCAAAACCGACAGTTTCGCCGTCGACTTTCACCAGATCGCAAAATGCTGAAGGTTGGGAAGAAAAGAGCGTGGCTTCTAAATCTTTTACCGTAGCTTTCACTTCATGAGGAGCTTTCTCATACTCTGCAAGATCTTTAATTAGTTCGAGAATCACTTCACAGTCTTGTGGAAGTGCGCGAACGATTTTCATTGAGTGAGAAGTCATTGCGTAAGTGTAAGTTGAAGAAACGTGGCTGGTAGTAGATTCGAACTACTGTAGGCATTGCCGGCGGATTTACAGTCCGCTCCCATTGGCCACTCGGGCAACCAGCCTGGCTGTCTTAACGGCTGGCGAAGATTACCTCACGAGCGCGGTGCAGCGCTAATTGCTCGGAAACTTAGCGCGAATGTACTCACGTACTGCGAAAGTGGCGCGGACATCATCGAGGTTGTATCGATAGAGCCAATCAATCACTTCTTCTCTAGTCTGATTGTCAGTTTCAGGATTGATTGCGGTTTTATATTTAATAAGTGACATTCCGCCACCAGGATCTTCAACAGACCATTTGAAATTTGCTACAGGTGCAAGGCTCTTAATTGAGTAACTAATTGTTGGAAATGAAATTTTCTGTGTATACGCGTAAAGATCGACAAGTATTTTTCGCAAAAGATCTCAACATCTTCGAGTGATGGAACACCGGGTTTGCCGCTATGGCGTTTTGCAAAGCGTCGCCACCATGTCTTTTCGTGTGGTGAATAGTGAAATATCCCGATGGATTTTCCCGCTTTCTCTGCTAAGGAAATTTGCGTGGTGAGGTACTTCCACATCGCCAGAAGTACTTCACACTCCCCTTCATCGGTATCTGAATAATTTGAGAACGAATCAAATGTGGCCCTTTTCCAATCACTCGTAATCGATTTGTCCCAAAGCCCATAGCCGTATAAGTAAACAAGGTCTTTACCATCAACTGTTTCGTTAAAAGTATCCATCAATATGGCCTGACTATTTTCTAAATCAATATCTATTTCGATATCGAAGGATGGTAAATCGAGAGGTTTAGATGGATCAAGCATTTCAGGAATTTCTGAATTCCACACTCGTGCACGGATTTGCGATTCCAAACCAAACTTATCGAGATTAGTTTCGTTTAAAAGTTGCCGAATACTTGATATGTGTGGAAATTTATCCTGAACTTTCGTCGGTGTAACGGTCGCTAGAAGAGT
>RFMS01000067.1 GCA_009927575.1 Actinomycetota bacterium | reverse complement strand
GATAGAGACAACTACAACCGGTACCTCAATAGTTTTTAAAGCTGCTTCTACCCCGCCTCGGTCGCGACCGACGTCGTGGGAGTTCATCGCATCTGTCAGAACAATGTAGGTGTTGGCATCGAATCGATTCTGCAACTTCTTTGCTTGATGGTCGAGATAGGACTCAACCGCGTAGCGACCGGTGTCATCGCCTTGTAACTCTCGACCAAAGCGAACATCCATCTCCGCTTCAGTTCGATAGGTCAAATGGGCAATCTTTCGAGCAATTCCCATTCCTTGAATCGGACCTCGCTCTTGTTCGTAATAATCGCCACCGTTGAAATGTGGATCTGCCTTAATTGCGTGAATCTGAGTCGCTGCCGTTCCAATTTGATCACCCGTTGCCACCGCCGATGATCCGATCGTGCAGATTGCGCCAATCATCTCTGGGCGTTGAATCGCCCATTCCAGAGAGCGCATTCCTCCGAGCGATGGTCCAACCGCAATGATGTAACCAGGAATTCCTAATGCGCGTGTAAGTGCGAGTTCTGCGTTCACCATGTCGCGAATAGTCAACGAAGGAAAACGTGAGCCCCATCGTTTTCCATCAGGTGCAAGTGACGATGGACCAGTTGATCCTTGGCAACCGCCAATTACATTTGGACAGATGACGAAATATTTATTGGTATCAAATGGCAGATCTGGACCAACCATTTGCGGCCACCACCCTGGAACATCTGACCATCCAGTAAGCGCGTGATTGATCAACAGCGCATTGCTTTTATCAGCATTGAGTTCGCCCCATGTTTGATAGGCAATTGTTACATCGGGAAGAACTTCACCTGATTCAAGAAGTAAGTCACCGATCTTTAAGAAACGACGATCACCGGGGTCATGGTCTTCCAACCATGCCCCGGTAACTAATCGTTCGCCGTTTTGGGACATTAGTGCGGGGACGCTATTTCGCTGCAGCAAATCCTGCTTCAAGATCGGCCTTGATGTCATTGATATTTTCAATACCAAGACTTAAGCGCACCAATCCCGGAGTTACACCTGCAGTGAGTTGTTCTTCTGGTGTGAGTTGTGAATGTGTTGTTGATGCCGGATGAATAGCAAGTGAGCGGACATCACCGATATTTGCAACGTGCGAGAAAATATTGAGCGCCTCAATAAATTTCTTACCCGCTTCAATTCCGCCCTTTAATTCAAAGGAGAGCACAGATCCGCTTCCTTTTGGCGAATACTTCTTTGCCAGCGCATGCCACTTACTTGATGGCAGAGATGCGTAATTGACCTTTGCCACTTGTGGATGTGCTTCAAGCCATGTTGCCACTGCTTTCGCATTCTCAACATGGCGTTCGATACGAAGACTTAACGTTTCAAGTCCTTGCGCAAGAAGCCAGGCGTTAAATGGTGATACAGCTGCTCCAATATCGCGAAGAAGGGTGAGGCGAATCTTGAAGATATATGACAAGTTAGCGCCAAATGCAGATCCAACGCCAAGGGCTTGGGCATATACCAAACCGTGATAGCTCGGATCTGGTTGATTAAAGTTCTTAAAGCGATCTGGATATTGCGCGTAATCAAATTTCCCTGAATCCACAATCGCGCCAACAACTGCATTTCCATGGCCAGAGAGGAACTTGGTAGCTGAGTGCACCACAACATCTGCGCCATGTTCGATCGGACGGATCAAAAATGGCGTCGCTACAGTGTTATCAACAATCAGAGGCACGCCGACTTCGTGAGCGACCTTTGCAACAGCAGCAATATCAAGTAGATCATTCTTTGGATTAGCAATCGTTTCACCGAAGAATGCCTTTGTGTTGGGGCGAACTGCTTTCTTCCATGACTCTGGATCATCGGGATTCTCTACGAACGAAACTTCGACACCGAATTTAGGAAGGGTGTAGTGAAAGAGGTTGTAGGTTCCGCCGTAAAGTGATGGCGATGAAACGATGTGATCCCCTGCTTCAGCAACATTGAGAATTGCAAATGTGGTTGCTGCCGAACCAGATGCGACAAGAAGTGAAGCAACGCCGCCCTCTAGTGATGCAATGCGCTGTTCAACAGCATCTTGCGTTGGATTCATGATGCGCGTGTAAATATTTCCCAACTCTGCCAAACCAAAAAGATTTGCTGCATGTTGCGTATCGCGGAATTGATATGCAGTGGTCTGGTAGAGAGGTAGCGCACGTGCACCCGTTGTTGGATCAGGAATTTGTCCCGCGTGAATTTGGCGCGTTTCAAACTCTGCATTAGTTACGGAAAAAGATGACACGAATTAACCTCCCCTAAAAGGGGGTCTGGCTTTCAGACCCACGCTTATCGACGGCGACTTGCAGTCGATCTGGTCTTCACCCGGAGCACCCCACCGTGGTGGAGGGTTGCCGTCCAGTAAGCCGGGGCTAAAACCTGGAACTCATGACCTGGAGAGAAAGATAAAGAAAAACCTCTGATTTAGCAAGTACCGGTCATACACTGCTGAATATGAAGCACATTTCAATGTTGGTTTACCCAGGACTGACGCCGCTCGATGCACTGGGTCCATATCACGTGCTCTCGCAATTCCCTGGCTACGAAGTAACTTTTGTTTCGCTCAATGCTGGTGAAGTGAGCGATGGACATGGCTTTACTTTGATTGCTCAAAAATCACTTGATGACATTGAATCCACTGACATCTTGGTTGTCCCCGGTGGATTACCGGCAATCACTATGGCTCGTACAGGTGCTCCAGAAATTGATTGGATTAAGAAAATACATCCAACTACAGATTGGACAATCTCTATCTGTACAGGAGCGCTCATGCTTGGCGCTGCAGGAATTCTTGAAAATCTAGAAGCAACGACACATTGGTATTCGCATGCTGAACTAAGTAATTTCGGAGCAATCCCAACTGATGCTCGAGTTGTTAGGTCTGGAAAAGTATTAACGTCTGCCGGTGTATCGGCAGGAATTGATATGTCGCTTACGCTGGCAGCGATGTTATTCGGAGAAGAGTTTGCTCAAACAATGCAGCTTGATATGGAGTATGACCCTGCTCCACCATTTAGCGCAGGACATCCGCGAAGTGCTCCTCAAATCGTCACGTCAAAGTTAAGAGTTCTCTTCGATAGCGTGTTAAGGAGATTAGAGCTTGGCACATTCCAATCCATGCGCCTTGGCTACTGCTTCGTAATAGACCTTTCCTTCATGGACATTGAGTCCAAGTGCAAGATGTGGATCGTGCTTGAGCGCATCGCGCCAACCTTTATTCGCTAGCGCAAGCGCATATCGGAGAGTCTGGTTGGAGAGCGCATACGTTGACGTCGCAGGTACTGCGCCTGGCATATTCGCAACGCAATAAAAGACGCTGTTATGGACTGGGAACGTTGGTTCAGCATGAGTGGTCGGTTTGGAATCTTCGAAACAGCCG
>RFMS01000056.1 GCA_009927575.1 Actinomycetota bacterium | reverse complement strand
ATCGACATCGAGTAATACGAGGCGTTTCGCGCCACGCCGAATCTTTTCATTTTCAATAGAGAAGTCAAACTTCACGTTGGGAGAGCGTTGTGAGTTCTTCAATCAGACTTTCACGCTTCTCCTTATTTAATGTAATGAGGAATTCAAACGCTGTGACGGGATAGGAAACTGTTCGATGAATTCGATCAATATTTCCACTCTTTGTCGCAATTGCGTGCGCTACCGTTGAGAGAGCCATTGGCGATAGCGGGGAACCAAGAATCACAAGATGTAATCGCTCGGTGAGAGAAAATTCTGGTTGAGTAGCGATGAATTCAGCAGCGAAATCGAGGTTCTTGCTTGCAGCTACTTGGCTCATTTCCTTTTCAATGGAATCCGTGTGCGCAGGATCAACAGATATCAAAATAGTGAGCAGTAAACGCTTTTGAATGACCACTTGTTCAATATCGATAATCTCAATTGAATATGAAGCGAGGCAGTGAAAATAGCATCAGATTGTCCAGGTGCATCAACGCCGCTAAAGAGCAAAAGACCAGAATGGCGACGCGGTCTAGGTGCACTCATTAGGAGATTTTATCGGTATCTTTCGCATCTATGAGTTCCATTATCGAATTCCGAGATGTAGAAGTTCGGCGCGGTAACCGAACAATTCTCGGACCGTTGCAATGGAGCGTTGGCCCAGGTGAACGGTGGGTTGTCCTTGGACCCAATGGCGCAGGAAAAACTACCCTTCTTAATCTCGCGGCATCATTAATGCATCCGACAAAGGGAAGTGTTTCGCTCTTGGGTGGTGAATTAGGAAAAGTAGATGTATTCGAATTGCGCCCACGTATTGGGTTTGCTTCAAGTGCCATGTCAGATTTATTGCCTTATGATGAAAAAGTTATCGACATTGTCTTGACTGCTGCATATGCGGTAATGGGGCGATGGCTTGAAGAATATGACTTGTGGGATGAGTCTCGCGCAAAAGCTTTGCTAACGATTCTTGGCGTACGCGAAATTGCAGATCAATATTTCGGAACTTTAAGCGAAGGCGAAAAGAAGCGAGTACAAATTTCTCGAGCTTTAATGGCAGATCCAGAACTTTTGCTTCTCGATGAACCTGCTGCCGGATTAGACCTTGGTGGTCGCGAAGATATTCTTCGACGCATCACCGAATTCGTGAATGATCCGCATGCACCAGCAACCATCATTGTGACCCACCATATTGAAGAGATTCCTATAGGCACAACTCACGCGCTCCTTCTTAAAGATGGAAAGGCATTAGCTCAAGGTTCACTTCTTAGTGTTCTCACCTCTGAAAATCTCTCTGCGCTGTACGGAATTTCCATAGACGTTCAGAACCTGGCCGGACGCTTCTTCGCTCGTGCTATTTGACGAACTCTCTAGCCATTGGCAGAACGAGTTAAATTTTCTGCGAGAAGATTTTGATCGAATCGAAAAGGCGTTAATCCACGAAGCAAATAGCGGATCAGTAATTTTGCCGGATAAAAAACATGTTTTCAGAGCGCTCTCCGTACTGCCCACAGAAGCAAAAGTTCTCATCGTTGGACAAGACCCTTATCCCAATCCCAACCATGCAATCGGGCTCTCGTTCTCTGTTCCGATGGGTACTAAACCGTTACCTGGTTCACTGCAAAATATCTTTAAAGAGATTGCCACCGACTGTGGATCACCAAGCATTGCCAAAGATGGTGATCTTTCCCCGTGGGTAGAGCAAGGAGTTGTGCTGCTAAATAGAACCCTCACAGTGAGAGCAGGCGATAGTGGATCGCATCAATCACTAGGTTGGCAGAAAATTACTGATGAGATCGCGAGAAAATATGCCCAAAATGGTGCGATCGGACTTTTATGGGGGAACTCAGCTCAAGAACTGCGAAAGTTTTTTCCAGAGAATCGCCTCGTGTATGGCGTCCACCCAAGTCCATTATCGGCCCATCGTGGGTTTATAGGTTCGAAACCATTTACTCGAGTTAATGCACTACTTCAGGCAGCTGGCCGCGAACCTATCCGTTGGTGATTTTTTTTAGCACCTTC
>RFMS01000062.1 GCA_009927575.1 Actinomycetota bacterium | reverse complement strand
AGTCAGCGGTTCGACTGCAACTGGACGCATCACCAAAGCAAGCCCACGTAAGAATTTCGTTGGCGATCCTGATCAAGGCGTATTTGCTCACCCAGTCATCGTCTCTGGCATAACGAAAAACGATGAGCTCTATCGCACCGAAACATTCGGACCACTTGTCACTGTCGGAAAATTCTCCACACTCGATGAAGCAATCGAACTCTCAAATGGCCACGGTTATGGACTCTCATCTGCGATCTACACCTCAAACCCTGAATCAGTCTGGCGATTCCGCGAAGGCATCTCTGCTGGAATGGTCTCTATAAATAACTCAACGTCCGGTGCAGAAGCACATCTACCATTTGGTGGAAACGGAATGAGTGGAAATGGTTCTCGCCAAAGCGGTATCTGGGTTCTCGATCAATTCACTCGTTGGCAATCAATGAACTGGGATTGGTCAAACAAACTTCAGAAAGCCCAGATGGATACCGTCGAAGTCGCACACAATCCAGACTTCACTCTCTAATCAAAAATGCACCTTCCTGATCGCGTTGATGTCGTCATTGTTGGTGGCGGCGTTATGGGCGCATCTGCTGCATTCCATCTCGCCGAAGCAGGCGTCTCTGTCCTTCTCTGCGAAAAGAACGAATTAGCAAGCGGTTCCACATCAAAAGCTGCCGGCGGTGTCCGCGCAAACTTCTCTGATGAATTCAACGTTGCACTCGGCGCACGATCACTAGAACTCTTTAGCAATTTCGCTAATCGTCCAGGTTATGAAATTGATCTTCATCGCCCCGGTTATCTCTTCGCACTCACCCAACCAGACGATGTAAAACTCTTCGAACGCTCCACTGCAATCCATCATCAATTCGGTGTCGAATCTCGAATGATCTCCCCCGCTGAAGCAAAGAAAATTTCACCACTTCTTCACACCGATGATCTTCTCGCCGCCTCATTTACTCCTAACGACGGCCACTGCACACCAGAAGCAGTTGTTTTAGGTTATGCCGGGGCTGCCAAAAAACTCGGCGCAACAGTTCTCACTGGCGTCGAAGTAACAAGTGTTAACCACACCAACGGTGAAATCACTTCTGTCACCACCACCGCCGGAACAATCAACACCAGCGCTGTCATGAACTGCGCCGGTGCCTGGTCACCACAAATCGCAGAACATGTCGGACTCGATCTTCCTGTCACTCCCTTTAAACGCGAATTAGTAATCACCGACGCACTCGATGAATCGTTCTCAGATCTTCCCGAATCCATGCCAATGACTATTGATTACTCCACTTCGCTCTACTGGCATCGCGAAGGCCGCGGAATCTTGATGGGCTTCTCTGATAAAACAATCGAAGCGGGCTTCGACCTTAAGAAAGATCCGCACTTCCTCGAAAAACTCGGAACACTCGCTATGGATCGCGCACCACGTCTTATGGAAACTGGAATCGGAAAAGGCTGGACAGGTCTCTATGAAGTAACACCTGATCACAACGCAATCCTTGGCGAATACAAAAAGTTTCCCGCTTCTTCTATGCCACAGGTTTTAGCGGACACGGTTTCCTACAAGGCCCTGCCATCGGTGAGATTCTTCGAGATCTCTATCTCAACAAATCACCATTCGTCGATATCTCACAACTCTCCGCAGATCGCTTTGCAAGCGCAGCCACTCTTCGCCCAGAACGAAATATCGTCTAGAAAATTTCTCGCTAGTATTCACACTATGACATCGCAAAAGCCCGCGCTCCATCCCTTCGCTCTTATGAACGTCGAAGCGCGCTTGACTGAAGAACAACGCGCGATGCAATCAGTCGTCCGCGATTACCTCACTAAGAATGTGCAACCACATATCGGTCAATGGTTTGAAGATGGCCAAATCCCGGCACGCGAACTCGCTAAAGAACTTGGAAACATCGGCTTACTCGGTATGCACCTTCAAGGTTATGGCTGCGCCGGAACAGATGCGATGTCCTATGGTCTTGCCTGCATGGAACTTGAAGCAATCGACTCTGGTCTTCGTTCACTTGTCTCCGTACAAGGTTCTCTTGCAATGTTTGCAATCTACAGATTCGGTTCAGAAGAACTCAAACAACAATGGCTTCCTAAAATGGCGAAAGGCGATGCTATCGGTTGCTTTGGTTTAACTGAAGCAGATTTCGGTTCTAACCCATCAGGCATGAAAACTTTCGCAAAGAAAGACGGAAACGATTGGATCATCAACGGTTCCAAAATGTGGATCACTAACGGAAACATCGCAGATGTCGCCATTATCTGGGCTCAAACTGATGAAGGTATTCGCGGCTTCTGCGTCCCCACCACCACTAAAGGTTTCACAGCAAATCTCGTAAAACATAAACTTTCACTTCGCGCATCCATTACATCAGAACTTGTCTTCACCGATATGCGCGTTCCAGATTCCATGCGTCTTCCAGAAGCCACAAGTCTTCGCGCACCACTTCTCTGTCTTGCAGAAGCACGCTTTGGCATCATCTTCGGCGTCGTCGGAGCCGCTCGTGATTGCTTCGAAGTTTCAATGCGCTATGCCCAAACCCGCGAACAATTCGATGGCCCAATCTCTCGCCATCAACTCACCCAAAACAAATTCGCCAACATGGCCACTCAGCTCACCAACTCGATGCTTCTCGCCTATCACCTGGCCGATCTCAAAGATGCCCACCAAATCCAACCTGCACAAATCAGCATGGGCAAGTTCAACAACGTCAACGCCGCTCTCGAAATCGCCCGCACTGCTCGCTCAATCCTCGGCGGCGCAGGTATCACTACTGAATATTCAATCTTCCGACATATGTCGAACTTAGAAACTGTTCTTACATACGAAGGAACGCATGAGATACATGCGCTTGTCCTTGGTGAGGCCTTGACGGGGATTTCTTCGTTCCGTT
>RFMS01000149.1 GCA_009927575.1 Actinomycetota bacterium | reverse complement strand
ACTCTTAATTAGTTGCATTCACTTATAAAGAGAGCTGATTCGCCCCTTCCAGCCATTGAGAATTTGTGATGGATCCGCGCTTAAATCTCGTTCTAACAGAGAAGCGTAGATATCTCTGAAATCAGTGGTCACAGCTAAATCGCCGTCAATCAATTTGTTGAGCTGTGGTTGCTCACCGTACATTCCGCCATTGATACGATCGCCAATAACAAGAACTGGACCGGATGTTCCATGATCGGTTCCTTGGGATGCGTTGGCTTTAACGCGTCGACCAAATTCGCTATAGACAAGCATGGTGACGTCCGATGATCGTGATGATGTGTTTATTGCGTTGAAGAATTTTCGTATGCTGTACGAAACATTCCCTAGGAGCGTGGATTGGGCATTAGCTTCGTTGGCGTGCGTGTCAAAGCCTCCAAGTGACACTGACCAAGCACGAGTAGGAGCGCCAGAAACGATCAATTTAGCTACGAGATCTAATTGTTGCTCCAAGCTTGAGTCACCACCTGCGCTACCTCCATTAATCACTGGTAAATTTGAATTTGTTGTCACAGAGTTTTTGAGAACACTTGAAACATTCTCGGAGAGATTAAAAAGGTTTCCCATGGACAATGCGGCTGCCGCCATTAGTGAGTTTTCTCCTGGGTTTGCTCTTCCAAGAGTTTGACAGCGCATCGCAAGTTTTCCCGTTGGGACTACAAGTCCACCAAGAGGGAGTGCGGACCCAGAGCGCTTTGCTCCGGCAAAGAGCGGTGGTGGAACTGAACCTAAATTGATTGCCAACATGGGATCGTTTTTTTGGGTATCAAGCCAGCGACCAAGCCAACCGGTTGAGATATGGCTAAATGGCGAAGCCGTTTGCCAAATTGCCATTGATGCAAAGTGAGAGTGATCAGGATTTGGATAACCAACTCCACGAATAACTGCAACTTTCTTTTGATCCCACATTGTTTTTAGATCAGTCATTCCGGGGTTAAGGCCGAGTCCATCTGAAAGCGGAAGTATTTTCTCCGGTTTATACGAGATTTCGGGGCGCATTGAGTAGTACAACGAATCTGTATATGGAATTACTGTATTAAGTCCATCGTTTCCACCGTACAAAGTGACAACGACGACTATTGGTGTCCCTGGTGGGAGTGGTTGGGTCTGGGCCGCTTTCGCTATATCTTCAATACTTAAGACAGCAGCGCTGGCGCCTACCACTGCGGCACCCGATAATTTCAGGAATTTTCTTCTTGTTATGGTATCCATCGCTAACTTCCTATGCGTTCACAACAAACTCGGGAGCACAAACAACTAAAGTAAAAAATTGCGGCAAGTCATCTTTGGCGTTTGTTATGGCCGTGAAAGAACGATTGCTGAAATTATAAATTCCCAGTAAATCTTTGATGAATGGAATTCTTTTCTCTGGAGAAATCGCGGCAAGAGGCTTGAAATCTACTTGTTTGGCCAACGCTGATGCGAAAGCGATTCGAAATTGTGCACTTGCAGAAGAGAGCCATGCCTCATCGGTCGGCCAACCGCCTACATTCGGCGGAGAAAAAGGGATCTGAGCCAATTTAGAGAGATATGAAAGTGGCATTGTTCGTGGAATCAATTTAGAGGGTTGAAGCGAAAAGGCGCGGCAGATTGCTATGAACCATTCAACTGGTTGTCGGACCATGCTGTAGCCCGGAGCCGAGAGAGCGCCATTCATAATCAGCGTGCGCATAGCGGACGAGATGTCACGAGATTTGAAAGCTTCTTGAATTCCATACTTATTGTCCATTTCAATACTTGAAGAAATGAAGCGATACCAAAGCCGGGTTGTAATGAAATAAACATTGTCATCGCGTGAGGTAAGGAGATTGATTGCTTCGGTTGCGTCGGAAGATATTTTTACGCCGAAGAAAGTAAGGGGATCTGTTGAGTGACGGCCTTGATTAAACGTGAGACCTCCAGAAGCGCGATCTACTTGGAACCCCGTGAAGGCTTTCGCAAGCGATTTCACATCGTCTTCAGTGTAATTATTTACACCAACTGTGAATAGTTCCATGAATTCCCTAGAAAGATTCTCGTTTGGTGCGCCTTTAATGTTATCAGTGCCATCCAACCAGATTTGCAACGCACCATCACGAAACATTTGAAGCGCCATGTCTCTGAAATTTCCTAGAGCGTTGGCGCGAAGAGTTTGATATTGGTTATACATTGGAAGAGCGAAGTTAACTTTCTCTATGGATGTAGCCCAATGACCATGCCAAAACCAGGTCATTCGCTCAAGGAATGGATTTTGAGTAAGTGCCATGCGATCAAGCCACCACAAAACCAAGTCGTCATTTTGAGTTTTAACGAGTGTGTTAAAAGCTTTAGTTGCTGTCGCATTAGATGGCGATGGTCGGGGACCCACGTTGTTGATGTTTGGAGTGGGAATCGTGACATCGTTTCCGCTTCGAGTAGTGATATCAATGAGGTTGTTAGCGGTGGCGGAGAATCCATCTTTAAGAGCTTGAACAAACTCTCCTGGTTTTGGACCGAAAGCAAATCGCGCATACAACCGTGATAGTTCTAAACGTGATTGCTCCACTTACGAAAGGTAACGGTAAAGACACATATGTGAGCCAACTTTTTGCGTATCGAAGAATATTCACAAGAAGTTGACACTATTTGTTCATATATTGAAGTGTTAACCGCGAATTTCCTATGTTTCACTTATTGAAATACGCGCGTTCCATTTCCGCTAGATCAATTTTTCTCATTTTAAGCATCGCTTGTGTAGCTCTCTGTGCGCCTTCTGGGTCAGGGCCGCCAAGGTATGTGTTCATAATTGGTGAAGTGACTTGCCATGAGACGCCGAATTTGTCTTTGAGCCATCCGCATTGGCTTTCGACGCCGCCATCTGCGAGAAGAAGGCTCCAGTACTTGTCGATCTCGGCTTGGTTAGCGCATGGGATTTGGAATGAGATCGCTTCGCTGTGGGGAAATTGTGGTCCACCGTTTAGACCGATGAATGGGCGACCGAAGATTTGAAGTTAACAACAATCTCTTCGCCTTTGACATTGCCTGGCGTATCAGTGGGCGCGATCCAGTTATCTTCGATAGAGCTATCGGGAAAGATGCTGGTGTAGAAATTAGCGGCTTCGCGTGCGCGACCGTCAAACCAAAGACAGGTAGTGAGTTCCATTAATGGCCGAGGTAGGCCTTGGTCACTGCGTCGTCTTTGCGAAGGTCAGTTGCTTTACCGCTCATCTTTACGTTTCCTGATTCGAGAACGTATGCGCGATCTGCAACTTCAAGAGCTGCATTGGCGTTCTGTTCGATCAAGAGAATGGTGATTCCTTGTTCGCGGATCTTTGTGATTGTTTCAAAGATCATTTCAACAAGAACTGGTGCAAGACCCATTGATGGTTCATCAAGGAGAAGAAGCTTTGGTGAGCCCATGAGTGCACGGCTTACGGCGAGCATCTGCTGTTCGCCACCGGACATCGTTCCTGCGCGCTGTTCGACACGTTCTTTAAGGCGTGGGAAGAGAGTGAGCACGCGTTCAAAGTCTGCGGCAACTTCTGCTTTGTTATTGCGAAGGAATGCGCCGAGTTCAAGGTTTTCGCGAACTGTCATTCTTGGGAAGATGCGTCGACCTTCTGGTGAATGACAGATTCCCATACCAACAATGTCATGGCCAGGAACGCCATCAATGCGATTACCTTCGAAGAGAATTTCGCCAGAGCGTGGTTTGATCAGACCGGAGATTGTTCGAAGTGTGGTTGATTTACCAGCACCGTTTGATCCGATGAGTGTGACGATTTCGCCTTTGTTGACGGTAAGTGAGACGTCTTTAACTGCAACGATCTTGCCGTAGGCAACTTCAATATTCTTAACATCTAACATAGTGCTCATTATTTTGAGTCCTTTGCTTTGCCTAGGTAAGCCTCGATAACTCGCTTATTACCTCGAATGTCATCAGGGGATCCTTCAGCGATCTTCTCGCCTTGATCAAGAACGGTGATTCGTTCAGAGACGCTCATAACAACTTTCATATCGTGTTCGATGAGCATGATGGAGATATCTCGCTCACTTACTAAACGGTGCATGAAGTCGATGAATTTCTGTGACTCTTGTGGGTTCATACCTGCTGTTGGTTCATCCAGAAGCAAGATTTGTGGATTGAGTGCGAGTGCGCGCGCTACTTCAAGACGGCGTTGATCACCGTAAGAGAGGTTACGTGCGAATTCGTTGGTCCACTTCCCTACGCCAGCGAAATCAAGAATCTCTTGGGCTTTCTCTGCAGCTTCACGTTCTTCGCGGCGTTGCTTTGGTGTGCGAAGAATTGTTGCTGCGATACCTGACTTAAGGTGTGAGTGCATCGCAACGAGAAGGTTCTCTTGTGCGGTCATCAAACCGAAGAGTCGGATGTTCTGGAAAGTACGTGCGATACCAATCTCTGCGATCTTATGTGGAGGTAGATCGGTGATATCGCGACCGTTGTAATCGATTGTTCCGGATGAAGGTTTATAAAGACCAGTGAGAACGTTGAAGAACGTTGTCTTTCCGGCACCGTTTGGTCCGATGAGCGATACAACTGACTTTTCGGGGATGTTGAAGTCGACGGAGTTAACAGCGAGCAGACCGCCGAATTGAACGCTAATAGATTTCGCTTCAAGAACGTTCTTCATGTTATGCACGCTCCTTTCCATCAGCTTCTACTTCATCGAGTTCTTCTTCGTGGAGCATTAACTTCAAACGAGATTCAGGAATAAGTCCTTCTCGTTTAAAGAGCATCATCAAGATGAGAACGAGACCGAAGAGTAAGAAGGTAAAGGATGCGAAGTCGATCGATGTTCCAAACTTGTCGTTATAGAACGTACCGAATGCGGTCAGACCGTTTCCGTTAACCCAGGAAAGAATGAATGCTCCGAGGATGACGCCCCAGACGTTACCCATTCCGCCGAGAACAACCATCGCAAGAAGGAAGATAGAGATGGTGAAGTTAAAGCGTTCTGCGTAGACACCGTTGACGTGAGTTGCGAAAGCAACACCACCAAGTCCGCCTGCGAATGCGCCGACTGCATATGACGCAAGTTTGGTGCGCATCAAAGGCACGCCCATCATGCTGGCTGCAAGTTCATCTTCACGGATGGCAAGCCATGCGCGACCAAGACGACCACTTCGAAGACGAAGTGAGATGAAGACCATTACTGCAGCAAGAAGAAGGAATATTAAAAGTTTCCAACCGAAGTCGAATGGTCCGAGATTTTTTACTCCGACTGGAACTGGGTCCACCATCACGATGCCTTTAGTTCCATTCGATATGTTGTAGCCGAAGAAATCTTCACCGTTAAAGAAGACCTGCGGAATAATTTCTCCGAAACCGAGCGTAACTAGTGCAAGGTAATCGCTCTTCAATCGAAGTGTTGGTGCGCCAATCAAAATACCGAAGAGCGCGCAGATAAATCCGCCAATGAGGAGAACAAGCCAGAAGTTAATGTGAATACCTGGGCGATCTGCAGTGACCGATCCGAGGAAATGAACATTAGGAAGAAGAAGAATTCCGACATAAACCAACCGGCGCAATAACCACCGATCGCCCAGAATGCAACGTATCCAAGGTCGAGAAGGCCTGCGTAACCAACAACGATGTTCAGTCCGAGCGCCATGATGACGTAGACCAAACTTTCATTGATAGCAGCTGGTGGAACCCATTGGTAGATCGCGTCATAAACGCCACCAGGTAGTCCTTGCCATGGCAAGAGGAATTGATACACAGCAAAGAGGAACGCTCCTGCTATTGAGTAACCAATAATCCATTTGCGGTGAGATTTTGTAACGTTATTTGCGGAAGTCTTCTTCGACATGGCTTAGACCTTTTCCGTAGTGACTTTGCCCAACAAGCCAGCCGGCTTGAAGACCAAGATGATGATGAGGATGGTGAAGACAACGCTCTGTGACCATTGTTGGCCAAGTGCGATAGGAAGACCATCGTTGAGACCTTGAATTAATCCGATAAGGAGCGCACCGACAACTGCTCCCCAGAGATTTCCGATTCCACCAAGTACCGCAGAGGTGAAAGCGATGAGTCCGAGTTGGAAACCTAAGTTGTAGTTCGTTGTGCCAATTGCTTGTTGATAGAAGAGGCCAGCAGCTCCTGCCATCGCACCACCAAGTGCAAAGGTGAAGGCGATTGTTTTATTGACGTTAATTCCCATCAACGCTGCAGCATCTTTATCTTGCGCAGTTGCGCGCATCGCTTTGCCTTGTTTTGTTTTGTTAACGATGAAGTTGAGGCCTAAGAGAAGTGGTACGCCGATGAAGAAGAGAATGATCGTGACCATATTGATGCGGACACCAAAGATATGAACATCAAAACTTGGGATAACAGTTGGCCATTGACGAGGAGTTGAACCATTCCACTTCAAACCAATGAAGTTCAAAAGGAATGACATACCTACTGCGGTAATCAGTGGTGCAAGACGCGGTGCATTGCGAAGTCTGCGATATGCAAGCCGTTCAATAAGTACGTTGATGACAGCACCGAAAACCATGACGAGAAGGAGACATGCAGCAAATGCTGCCCACCCAGTTGGGCTGGAGTTTTGTTGCTTGAGCCAGACAGAGAGGAAGTAAGAGGAGAAGAGCGTTCCCAACATAAAGAGATCGCCGTGCGCAAAGTTAATGAGTTCGATAATTCCATAAACGAGTGTGTAGCCAAGTGCGATAAGCGCGTAGAGCAGACCATTACGTAAACCGAGAACGGTTACTTGGGCAAATTGCTCCGGAGATTTGATGATGTTGGCAAGGATCCAGACGAGAGCGATTGCGCCGATAACAATTGCGCCTGCTCGTTCGATTCGCGCATTACGGATTTGACCTGGAGTGCCTTTGAATTTCTGCGTCGTTGCATTCGACAATGTCGTATCTCCAATTTCACTACTTCGTTAAAACGGTACTGCTAACAATATTGATTTACTTCTTTATTTGGGGAAATTGCTGATATGAAAACAGCGTTTTGGGTGGCCGCTTGTGACGACCACCCAAACCGCTAACAAGCCGAAATTACTTAACGGTCAATTTCTTGACGAAGGTTTCGGTGTTGCTCTTTACGATCAAGATGGTGATGTCGCGGGACATAATGTCGCCAGCATCATCGAACTTGAGACGTGTACCAACAACAGACTTAGTTGCTGGGATATCTACAGTCTTCATCTTCGCAAAGACATCCTTACGTGTTCCGTTGGAACGAGCGATTGCATCAAGGATTACTTGAGCAGCAGCTGCACCGTAAACGGAGAATGAGGATGTTGGTGGAACCTTGTATTCCTTGAGGTAAGCAGCCTGGAACTTCTCAGCTGCGCCACCCTTAGGGAATTGGTCAATTGAAAGACCGGTGAATGAGAGGTATGCGCCTTGAGCTTCTGGAAGAGCCAAGAAATCTGGGTATCCAGTGAAGCCGTCTGGCATCATGAACTTAACTTTGGTGTTGTCGCCAAGGTACTTAACCTTGTCTTTAACAAGCTGTCCACCGTTAAGGTCGAAGATACCGCCGACATAAACCATATCTGGCTTAAGTGCAGCAATCTTTGTGAAGAGAGCTTCGTAGTTTGGAGCCTTGTCATCCCAACCTTCGCCAGCATCGCCAGCTGAAAGGACGTTAAGACCAAGCTTCTTCGCGTTTGAGGTGAATGCAGTTGCAACACCTTGTCCGTATGTCTGACGATCGTTAAGAACGTAAACGCTCTTTACGCCGAGGCTCTGTGCGAATGACGCAGCAGCTGCACCTTGGTTGTCGTCAGTTGTTACAACGCGCCAGTAGTTACGAAGACCTGTTGGGTAATACTTCGTTGGCTCTCCTGGTCCCCATGCCTTTGTAAGACCTGGGTTGGTGTTTGCGTTAGAGACCATAACCATTGGACCAGATGGATCTTGGTTCAAGATTGGAACAATGATCTTTGCGCAACCTGAGTTGTAAGTTCCCATAACGCCAAGTTCGTCGCGCTTTGCAACGTGTGCTTGTGCGTTCTTTGCGCATTGTGCGTCATCCCATGAGCCTTTTGCAGCTGTTGAGTTGTCGTACTCGCGGAACTTGATGGTGTAAGCACCAGCTTTTCCACCCATTTGCTTAAGGAGCAACTTGATTGCATTGTTTGTTGACGTGCTCTGATCAGCTGATCCACCTTGTAGTGGAAGATCTGATGCAATGTAGAACGTCTTTGCAGCGGATTGAGCGCTTGAAAGAACTGAAACGCTCATTGCAGCTGCAACAACTGCAACTAGTGCAACCTTTACATAATTTTTCTTCATGTGTCAGGTATACCTTTCCTAGTTTTTCTAGTTTGTTTGCTGGCTATAAATAACCAGCGGTTCCAGGAAAGACGCCATCTCGAGAGCAGCGCCTTGCTTGGGTGGGGAAAGATTAGGCGAAATGCCCGATTTTGACTAGCGAGGGCTTTATAGGTGCGCCGTTTCTTTCGTTGCAGTCGATAACGATTGGGTAACGAACTTTCCGGCTTCTCATTAATTGCTGGCAGACTAAATGGTTATGACCCCCGCACATTCGATTACATCATTGAACTCTGAAGGTTCTCAGAAATCAGCTGATGTCATTGTTATTGGCGCAGGAATCGTCGGCGCGATGTGCGCATACTTCTCTATTAAGGCAGGTTTGCGAACGCTTGTTATCGATCGGTCAACAGTTGCCAGTGGCACGACCGGAGCCGGTGAAGGCAACATCATGGTTTCAGATAAATCACCAGGACCAGAACTTGAATTAGCGCTCATCAGTCGCGATTTATGGTTTGAGGTAGGAAACGATGTTGGCGATAGTTTTGAATTAGTTGCAAAAGGTGGCATTGCCATTGCTCGTCATGATCCGACATCACTCTTTGATTTTGCGAAATCGCAACGCGAAGCAGGCGTTGATTGTCGCGTTATTGATCGAAGTGAATTGTATGAACGCGAACCGTTTATTAATCGATCAATCGAGCATGCGGTCTATTACCCGCAAGATGGTCAATGTCAGCCGATGTTGGCCGCGGCAAATATTTTGCGTCATGCGCGAACTGCTGGAGCACAACTGATTCCACATAGCGATGTTCTGCGAATCGAAAAGAGTAAGAGTTCGACGGGTTCGCTACTAAAAGTTCACACAACATCTGGTGAATATGTCGCACCGTATGTCATCAACGCGTCGGGAACATGGGCTGGTGAGATTGCAGAGCGCGCAGGAAGTTCGCTACCGATCATGCCGAGAAAAGGTTTTATCTTGGTGACCGCGCCACTTCCGCCCAAGATCTTTCATAAAGTTTACGATTCAGATTACGTCGATAATGTGGCAAGTAGTGAAGCGGATTTACAGACATCAACCGTTGTTGAGGGAACTAAGAGCGGCACCATTCTTATTGGGGCGAGCCGGCAACGCGTGGGATATAACAAGAATATCGATGTATCGGTGATTAAGAAGCTTGCTCAACAAGCAACCTCGCTCTATCCGTTTCTTGCAGATACGCAATTACTCCGGGTCTATAACGGTTTTCGCCCTTACTCCCCTGACCATTTGCCAGTTATTGGTGAAGATTTTCATGTCCAGGTTTGTATCACTGCGCTGGCCATGAAGGTGCAGGCATCGGGTTATCTGCAGCCAGTGGCAAATTGATTTCGCAATTAATTACAGGAAGTGCGCCCTTAGTTGATCCGACACCATTTTCGCCGCATCGATTCCAAATGAGTTTGGCGCAGTGATGAAAACATTCCAATTTCAGAATAAATCAATTCCCTTTAACGAAGGCGATTCAGTTGGCGCGGCGCTCTTGCGTGCAGGAATTAAGTCGCTTCGAAAAAGTCGAATCAATGGCGAACCACGGGCGATGATGTGTGGAATCGGTCAATGTTTTGATTGTGTTGTCACCATCGATGGGAAACCGCTGCAACGCGCATGCATTACTCCCGCGCGTGATGGCGCGCAGGTTGGTATTGATGAATCGAGCGCATCGTGATTGTCATTATTGGTGCAGGTCCTGCCGGGCTTGCTGCAGCGAAATTTCTCGCGCAGAAAAAGATCCGTGTCACGATTGTTGATTCGCAATCTCACACCGGTGGTCAATATTGGCGTCATCACCGCGACGAACGAGGTATTCATCCATATGAAGAACTCAGTTCACACCCATTTATAGAGTGGAAGTTACGCACGTCTGTTTGGCAGATTGAAAAAAGTAATACTGGTTCATTTCATATTCACACCATCACCAATAATGGAAAAGAAGATGGCGCAACGGAGATTCTTGATGCACAGCAGATACTTCTTGCGACTGGTGCTTATGACAGAACACTTCCCTTTCACGGCTGGACGACGCCAGGAGTGATGACGCAAGGCGCTGTACAAGCGCTGGCGAAAGAGCATCGAGTGCTGGCAGGAAAGAAAATAGTCTTGGCTGGAAGTGGGCCATTTACTTATCCTGTTGCGCAATCACTTTTAAAGTTAATCTCGAAAGATTCGTCAGGATCCAAACCAGAGATCGTTGGCGTATACGAAGCGCGTTCGCAGTGGCGGATGTGGCCGATTGCGCTTGCGATGGCGCTCAATCCTCTAAAAATTGGTGAAGCGCTCGGTTATCTCAGGCTGTTAAAGCAATCAGGTGTTGCGATGCAACGAAAGAAAGTGATTACCGCGGCGCATCGAAATAGTGAGGGTGAACTGAAAGCTGTCACAGTGTCAGCTATTGATAAGAACTATGTGATTGTTCCCGGAAGTGACGAATATATTGAATGCGATATCGCTGCGATCTCCTACGGTTTCACACCTGACATGACGCTCGCTGGAATTCTTGGGTTAGAACGAAAACTCGTTAAAGACGATGCGGTTGTTGCAGTAAATACAAAGCAGGAAACTTCCGTAGCAAATGTCTGGGCAGCTGGTGAAGTAACTGGCGTGGGTGGCCATGATCTTGCAATTACTGAAGGTCTGCTTGCGGCGATGAATATTGCGCGAACTCATAATGTAAGAACAAATGTCATTCATCGACTGATTGTGATGAAACGACGCATTCGTCAACATTTATTTGCAGCAGCGACGCTAAAAGTATTTTTTGTTCCAGGTCAGTGGCTTTCCTGGAACGATAACTCAACAATTATCTGTCGTTGCGAAGAGGTAACTCTTGGCGAAATTTCCCATTCGTTTCAAGCACTCGGCGCAGATTCTGCTCGCACCGCAAAACTTTTCACGAGAGCGGGAATGGGTTTATGTCAGGGACGTGTCTGTCATCGAAACGTGCGGGATGTTGCCGCTCTCTTCTCGCATGAAAAATCGGCATCGACTACTGACAATAATCGTCCGATCGGCGCTGTTATTACCTTAGGAGAACTTTCCGACTAGCGTCTTGGACACTAGCATTACCAACATGACAGATAAGCCTTGGCACGGAATTCTCACTGCAACTGCAACGCCATATAAATCAGATCTCTCGATTGATTTCGATAAGTATGGAGAACATGTTGCGTGGTTAGCATCCTTTGGTCACGCTGGCGTTATTCCGAATGGATCGTTAGGTGAATACCAAGTTCTGACAAGCGATGAACGTGCTCAGATGGTGAAAACTGCAATCGCGGCTGCGCCGAAAGGTTTCCGAGTCGTTCCAGGTGTTGCGGCATATGGTGCGCGTGAATCACGGTTCTGGGCTGAACAAGCAGCTGAAGCGGGTGCTGCGGCAGTGATGTTGTTGCCACCAACTGCCTACCGTGCAAATGATGATGAAGTGGTTGCGCACTATAAAGAGGTAGCAAAAGTTGGAATTCCCATCATCGCCTATAACAATCCGTTTGATACAAAAGTTGATCTCACTCCCCAATTAGTTGCACGTATTGCTGATGAAGTTCCTCTTGTCAGTGCGATTAAAGAATTCTCGGGTGATGTTCGTCGAGTCTGGCAGATCCATCAATTAGCGCCACGAATTGAAGTCTTAGTTGGCGCAGATGATGTGCTTCTGGAGTTGGGCACAGGTGGCGTCACGGGGTGGATTGCTGGCTTTACCAATGCGTTGCCTCGTGAGACGAAATTGGTTTATGACTTAGTTCTAGCGGGCGAATTTGTTAAAGCACGGCCACTGTATGCCGCGCTCCATGATCTCTTTAATTGGGATAGTCGAAAAGAATTTATTCAAGCAATTAAAGCGACGATGGATTTCGAAGGTCGTTATGGTGGACCAACTCGCCTGCCTCGTTTGCCGTTACCACCATCTGATATGTCACTCCTTCGAAGTCAGTACAAGAAATTTAAGGAAAGCTTTAACGCGTAATGTCGTTACTTCGTAAAGTTTCAACGGTAGAAAGCCATACCGAAGGTATGCCTACTCGAGTGGTGATTGATGGCATCGGTGAGATTCCAGGAAATACCATGTTTGAAAAACGCATGAACTTTATGAAGTCGATGGATGGAATAAGGCAGTGGTTGATGTTTGAACCACGTGGCCATTCGGCGATGAGCGGTGCGATATTGCAGAAACCAACTCGAGCTGACGCTGATTGGGGCGTTGTCTATATCGAAGTTTCAGGATGTCTACC
>RFMS01000050.1 GCA_009927575.1 Actinomycetota bacterium | reverse complement strand
CGAGTAGGTATCGCGTTTGAACGAGCTAATGGTCAGAAGTTTCTTGATTTGGGCTTGCGGATATCGGATGCCATTAACGAACAGAATCGACCAGTCCATCCAGAAAATCCAGATATTGCTATCTGTCATCACATTGATTTTATTGAGCAAGGCAAAAACTCGCTGCATTGGAAGAATGCGATGGCGATTCACCCAGGATGGTTTGATCGTTCGCCATGTGGAACCGGAACGAGTGCCGACTTGCCCAGATGTATGGTCGTGGTTTGATGACAAAAGATGATGTGTTAATTAATGAATCATGGATTGGCTCAATCTTTGAAGGACGTATTAAAGAAGAGACAACGGTAGGAAATTTTCCCGCAATCGTTCCGACGATTACCGGCCGCGCATGGGTCATGGGTGAAGCAACATGGACGCTCGATGCAAGCGATCCATTTCCAGAAGGGTTCTTGGTGTAGCTCATGTCTGCAACTACTGATGTCAATCTTGAAACAGTGATCACTAAAGCGCAGATTGCCCAACGCGAATGGGCAGCTAACCCGCTGGCGCGATCGACAGCGCTGAGTAAAGCAGCAGAAATTTTTAAAGCCCATCAAGCAGAACTTGTTGAATCGATGGTGAAGGAAGTCCATAAACCATTAACAGAAGCGCGCGGTGAATGCGGTCGAGCAATTGCCATTCTTGAATTTTTTAGCGCAACCGTTCTTGATCCCGATGGCGATACCTATCCAGGTGTGAATTCAACGCTTCTGTATTCACAACGCCGTCCGCATGGCGTCGCAGGATTGATTACGCCGTGGAATTTTCCTGTCGCGATTCCACTATGGAAAGCAGCACCTGCACTTGCAGCAGGAAACGCTGTTGTTATTAAGCCAAGTGAATTCTCAACGCAGACTGCACTTCTAGTAAGCGAGCTTCTGAACAAAGTTCTTCCGCCAGATATTTTTACTGTTGTTCCAGGTGGCGCAGAGATTGGTCGCGAACTCATCGAACGCGCAGATGTCATTTCGTTTACCGGCTCGGTCAAAGTTGGTCGAACAGTTGTTGCTGAAGCAGCGCGACTCGGCAAACCAGTACAAGCAGAGATGGGTGGACTTAATCCAGCGATTGTTCTGCCTGATGCAGATTTATCGCTCCTTGCTGCGCAATTTCCGATCGCCGCATTTAGTTATTCAGGTCAGAAGTGCACCGCCACTCGTCGCGTGATTATCGTTGGAGATCAAGCCCGTCGCGATGAAGTAACGAAGGTACTCACTGAGGTCACTCAAAAACTTGTCGTGGGCGATGCCTCATCTGAAACAACGTTTGTAGGACCACTGATTCATAGCGCTTCATTCGAAAATTACGCGAACGCAGTAACGAGCGCTGCCCAGGTTGGCGAAATTCTGGCAGGCGGTGTGGTGAATCGCGATGGAAAGAATCTTCCTACTCCAACACTCACACGCGGAGTACCGCTGACTCATCAATTGATGTGTGAAGAAGTCTTCGGACCCATTGCACATATTGTCTATGCAAGCGATGCGAATGAAGCGATCGCTATTGCCAATGGTGTGGAGTATGGCTTGACCGCATCGATACACACGCAAGATCTTGCTTCGGCAATCACGCTCAGTTCACAACTAAAAACAGGAATGGTGAAAGTCAACGGCCCGACTGCCGGTGTTGATTTCTATGCACCATTTGGTGGAACGAAGAGTTCTTCATATGGCATGCGGGAACAAGGAAAAGTCGCGATGGATTTCTATACCCGACTCCAAACAGTGACGATCACTCCAGGTAAAGGCCGTTTTTAATATTGAAAACCTTTGCATATCCCCCACCCACAGATGGCAAACCGTTTCGATTAACGCTGGGATTGCGCGAACTTCAGGCTAAAGAGTGGTTTGAGGCTGGCACTGATGTTCAAGAACAACTTGGTCAGCGTCGCGAGTTAATTGAGTCATCGCGTGAGATTGTCTATCAACAACTTTCTGGACATCGCGAAGCCATTACGTACTTCATGGATCGCATAGTTGAAAACCTCACTACGCATCACAGCGAGTACAACGGATCAGGAAAATCTCTCACTCATACTCCGACCAATGTCACTGGTGATCTTCTGGCGAGAGCGCACTAATTGAACTGGCAAAAAGTGCTTGTCGAAGATATCTGCCTTCTCCATCATTCTGACGGACAGTGGCGATTAGTTGCAGGGGTCGTCGTCTTTCCATCGCGGTGGGATCTTCGAGAAAAAATTGGCAAGACGATAGATGAAATTCATCAACCCGTACCCAGTTATGGCGAACAGTTAGAACCACTTCTTTCAGATTCCTTTGATCGACTTTCAAGCGAACGTCCCGTATGGCGACGAAATTGGTCGCTTCACACCACATCTCAATTACATGAACCACGATTTTCTGGTGAGCGCGCAACACCTGAAAATTACTGGTGGCGAACTGAGCGACAGACGTTGACGAAATCTCCAGATGGAAAGTACTTACTCTTTACGATTCGAAATCGCGCAGAACCTTTTTCGTGGATTAAACAAGATGCGGAGGCAGCAAAAGCTTTCGCTGAAACGCTCCGTTCACTTTCGGATTCGATGCTCGATTACAAACGAATCCGAGAGGATAAAGCAGCGTTAATTAACTATTTAGTGAACTAACGGTTTACGTTATTTGATAGTTGAGGCGTCAATCACGAAACGATATTTCACATCGCTTGCGACCGTACGCTCATAAGCAGTATCAACGTAATCCGCGTTAATTACTTCAACGTCGGAGACGATGTTGTGTTCGCCTGCGAAATTAATCATCTCTTGTAGCTCTGGCATGCCACCGATCATTGAACCCGCGATTGATTTACGACCATCAAGAAGCGCGCCAGCGCTGAC